>CAZQVW010000235.1:0-2521 GCA_964596865.1 uncultured Bacteroidaceae bacterium | reverse complement strand
TACTGATATAGCCAAGCGCATCCCCTTTTTCAACGGCATGCATCGCTTCTTGGCAGCCTTAATCAATTTGGAAGGTGGCAGTTATAAGGAGATGCCCGTTAGAAGCTACCCGCGTGTGGCCGGAGTAAGCAAATATCATTTATGGAACCGACTAAAAGGGCCGTTTGTCGACTGTATCGCCTTTCGCTGGTGGTTAAGAAGCCGCTATATCCGCTATTCTATTAACGAACAAGACCTTTAGACTGCGGGCGCGTGCCCTATCAACATATATCTCAATGCAATTGTCGTCCTGGTTTGTGTATGCAATTGGTTTTCTGGCACAGGGATTTTTCTCTGCCAGAATGCTGGTGCAATGGTTCCTTTCGGAGAGAGCCAAAAGGGTGGTGTCGCCAAACCTTTATTGGGTTTTTTCGCTTGCTGGCAGTATCTTATTGTTTCTTTACGGTTGGCTACGCGATGATTTCGCCATTATTTTCGGTCAACTGATTTCCTATTATATTTATATCTGGAATCTGAACATTAAAGGCCTTTGGCATAAGTTGCCCCTCGCCATAAGGGGGACAATCTTCTTCTTGCCGGTGGTAGCGGTGGCGTTGGTCTTTTCCGACATCGATGATTTTGTGTTGCGTTTTCTCCGCAATGGTGCTATTTCCCCGTGGCTACTCATTTGGGGCTCTGCGGGTCAAGTTATTTTCACTCTTAGGTTTGTCTATCAATGGTATTATAGCTACCGCCGCCACGAATCCATTTTGCCGGTGGGTTTTTGGTGGATAAGCCTAACGGGGTGTTTCATTATTGTCAGTTATGGCATCTTCCGCCTCGACCCCGTTCTTATTTTGGGTCAGTCGGTGGGCTTTTTCACTTATTCTCGCAACATCATTTTGTATCATAAAGGTAAATAAAACAACGGATTGCAAAGATAATGCTGATAGTTTATTGTTTCAGCAGGATCTTTGCAATCCGTTTTTTTTGTTATAGCCTCTGTTATAATCTTCTTTTTTAGACTATTGTCATTGGATGACAATGCTTTGATGCAGAGCGCCTGCTTGTTGCAGGATGAGAACAATGCGCAGGTGCAGGGCGCCTATCTATTGGCGTACATCTTTTCGTAGTAGGTCTGATAGTCTGTACCGGTAACGGCCTCCACCCAATCGGGGTTGTCTAAATACCATCTTATGGTCAGCACGATACCTTTGGCAAAGGGAGTTTCGGGATACCACCCGAGGTCGTTCTTTATCTTTGTGGGGTCGATGCCATAGCGCTGGTCGTGGCCGAGGCGGTCGGCCACATAGGTGATGAGGTCGTTGGAAATCCAACTGAGGTTGTCGCGGTCGGCTTCGGGCAACAAGGCGCGATACTGGGGCTCACTCTCCATGATGTTGCGGATGGTGGAGATAATGAGGTGGACGATGTCAATGTTGCGCATCTCGTTGTGGCCGCCCACATTATATATAGAGCCGTCCTTAGCATGTGAGACAATCATGTCGATAGCCTTGCAGTGATCCTCCACATACAGCCAATCGCGTATGTTAAGACCCTGCCCATATACGGGTAGCGACTTGTGTGTGAGAATATTGCGGATGATAAGGGGAATAAGTTTCTCGGGGAATTGATAGGGGCCGTAGTTGTTGGAGCAACGTGAGATACTCACCGGCATGTGGTAGGTGTCGTGATAGGCGATAGTGATGAAATCTGCCGAAGCCTTGGAAGCGCTGTAAGGCGAATGGGGGGAAAGCGGCGTTTGCTCGGTGAAATAGCCTTCTGCCCCGAGTGAACCATAGACTTCATCGGTACTTACTTGATGGAAGCGCACACCTTTGCGCCACGTGGGGTAGCCGTCTGCGCCTTTGCCGGTGGTCCAATGCTTGCGGGCGGCATCCAATAGAGTTTGCGTCCCAAGGATATTGGTTTGCAGGAAGAGCTGCGGATTTGCGATGGAACGGTCCACGTGGCTCTCGGCGGCAAAGTTCACCACGTAGTCAAAATCATATTTCTTAAACAGTTCGTCCACCAACTGGGCATCGCCGATGTCGCCTTTATGGAAGAAGCATCGCTGGTTGTCGATGTCGGCGTCTATTGTGCCTAGATAACCGGCATAGGTGAGCGCGTCTAAAACCACCAAACGGATGTCTGTATGCTTCTTGAGCATATACTTCACAAAGTTGGAACCGATAAATCCTGCGGCTCCCGTAACAAGGTAAGTGTGCATGATATAAAGTTAGTGCGTTTTGTTATTTCAATTAAGTCGTTTACATTTTCAACTCACAAAGGTACGAATAAATTGTGTGGAAAGTGCTAAAAGAGTACAAAATTCATTCGTATCCTGTATAAATCCAGCTGTGCCTCGAATAAAACCGGTTGCGGTTCGGATAAAATCAGTTGTTGTTCGGATAAAATCAGTAGTTGTTCGGATAAGGTCAGTTATGTTTCAAGTAAAATGCGTGATAAGGCTATTTTCTCCCGACCAAATTCCACTTCCAATCGTTTTGACTATCGTTAACAGTGCTGTAACAATAACTAA
>CAZQVW010000234.1:0-2558 GCA_964596865.1 uncultured Bacteroidaceae bacterium | reverse complement strand
TAACTAAACAGTGCTGTAACAATAACTAAACAGTACTGTTAAGATAATGTTACAGCACTGTTAACGCAAACTCGGACGCAATTTTTGGGATTTAGGACGGGATTTTGGGGAGTTTGGTCGGGATTTTTGGGATTTAGGACGGGGCTTGGGAAATTTAGGACGGGGCTTGGAGGATTATGAACGAGGTTTGGGAGATTATGAATGGGATTGTTTTACTCGAGAATATTAAAAACAACTTTCAGATGAGAAAAACGACAATTATCCTTTGCCTATACAAGGGTGAAACTGAATTAGGCCATCGCTATTGACGACAAGCCTTTGAGAATTGGGGGCATGCCTATTACATTATTAATAATGTGTTTCGCTCTGCTGAGGAACAATTACAAAAACCGCACTACCAAGGAGACTGTAAGGGAGTATACTTTCCTAATGTTGCCCCCCAAAAAAGACCAACTGTCGGTTGCAAGACAAGGTTTATGCCTATTGTGTGGCCAATACAGTTCCGTGGCGGCCAAATAGCCGTATTTCTTAGTGCTTTGCCCATTACTGGTAACGATAAGGGCTTTGCGGCCCGGCATTTGCTCGAGATGGAGATTTTGTAACTGGCCTGCGCCAAAGAGCACCTTGGCGGGCATGTAGAAAGTGAAGCTGTTGTACATATTAATGAGTGTTTAGTTGTTTTAGATTTCGAGTGCAAAATTAGAACCGATTATGGGCGCATCGGTTTTCTGAAAAGCCATTTGTTGTTTGTTGAAAAGTTTATGAGTGGACTTATAATGGAATTTTGCCCCGTGCAGAAATCGTTTTTACCTGTCATACTTGAAAGTCTTAGGCCTACAAATATGTTGCCGGACGTTTGAAGAAACAGGAATTGTCCTTTCAAAAAAGTGAGATATGAGTGTGAATGTGTAATTTTGCACTGTATTAAATACGAATAAAAGCCTTTAAACGCCATGGATGAGAACGTAATTATATACAACTACATGAACACCTTCTTTTGCTGCGAGGTGTTTCGCGACAAATTCTGCGAAGAGATGGTTACGGAGCACATGCTGGTGTATCTTTGCAGCGGAGAGATGGATTTGATAGCGCCAAACAACCGGCGATACCATTTGGAGAAAGGGCAGAGCTTCTTCCTGCCCCGAAACCACAAGATGAAAAAGATTAAGCACCCCTCACGCAACGGCGAACCCTTTAAGGGATTGCTCCTTCAGCTGAAAACGCCGTTTTTGAGGAAGATGATTAGTGAGGTGGACCTCAATACAAATATAAAGCACCTTAAGACCGAGGCCACACCCTACATCCTTTTGCCCGACCACCCGTTCCTGACAGTTTTTTTCAAAAGTTTGGAGAGCTATTTCGATGCCAAGCAATATCCCTCCGCGGCATTAATGGAAAACAAAGAGAAAGAAGCCGTGCTTACCCTGCTGCAAGTGAAACCAGAGGTGGTGTCCCTGCTATTTGACTTTGCCGAACCGTATAAAGAGGACTTGCAGGATTACATGAACCACAATTACAAATCGGATTTGGAGATTAGCGATTTTGCTCACTACACCGGTAGAAGCCTATCTGCCTTTAAGAAGGATTTTGAACAGGCTTTCCACCTCTCGCCCGGGCGCTGGCTCACCAAACGTCGATTGCAAGAAGCCCATCGACTGATGGAAAACGGAGAAAAGCCGCACGATGTGTACATGCGAGTGGGATTTAAGAATTTAAGCCATTTCTCCACTGCATTTAAGCGGGAATACGGCATGCCTCCATCGGCTATCGCAACGCAAATAGCCGGATAAGGGGTAATCATGAGGGTGCTGTAGAAAATTGCGGCGACTATAATAATAAGGTAAGGCCTCTATAACGCACGCATATCCTCAAAGATTAAGTACGCAACAAAGAAAAATCAATATCTGACGATGGAAAAAATTCTCTCTTGCACCGAAATGATTGACTACGTCAATAAAATTGGCCTCTTGCCCTTGTTGTCGCTGGGCATTAAGGGGTGGTCGGCCGATGAGGTGGTGGATTCCGAATGCCGGTACGTAATTCTGGATGACGGTAGCTGGGAGTGGGCGCTTTGGAAGTGGAAAGGGGATATAATTAAGGAGACTGGCTGCGCCTATGGCAAGTTCCTCCACAAAAAAGCCGCGTTTATCAGTAAGGAGTGGTGGCCGGATTTCTGTAATTGGCGCCGCGCGCTCTATCCTGCCCCAGCGGAAAACAGTATAGACGATATTATCCTGCAAACGTTGCGCGAAAACGGCAGTATGGTGACGCGCGATTTAAGGAAAGCCTGCGGATTTTATGGCTCAGCTCCCGCGGAACCGACCAATAGCCGCAATAGCAAACCGGTGAGCCTGCGCTCGCGCTTTGATGCCCGTATCGCAGCATTACAAATGGGCTGCCGCATCGTAACAGAGGACTTTGTTTATCCGCGCGACCGCCATGGCCACGAATATGGGTGGGGCTTTTCTTTGCTAACTACCCCCGAATCTCTTTTTGGTCCCGATGCCTGCCACGTAGAGCGCACTCCCCAGCAATCCTACGACCGTCTGTTCTCTCAT
>CAZQVW010000233.1:0-2634 GCA_964596865.1 uncultured Bacteroidaceae bacterium | reverse complement strand
CATATCCTTCATTCGGCGCATATATTCGCTCTGAGTAATCAAGACTGGCTGCTCCTTATCGCCCAAATTCTGCACTTCCACATGAAATTCGCTCTTCTCCACGGCAGGAATGCTACTTTCAAAAGCGCTGGACAAGTGAGCTTTGTCTACTTCCGTGAGGGCATCGCCATCATTCTTGTCTGTATCGCTCTTGTCATCGGCTTTCTGAATTAAGCGCGAGATAATATCACCGTCTACTCTGGAGAAGCGGGTCTTCTCCTGCTTACGCTCCAATTCGGCGATGAGCGGCGTATCTAATTGACCGTTCATCAGCAAGACGTTGTAGCCTTTCTGTTTGGCCTGCTCGATAAAGGAGTATTGTTTCTGTACATCCGAGGCATAGAGATAGATAAGATTGCCGTCCTTATCGGTTTGATTGTCTTTGATGAGCTCGCGATACTCGTCCAGCGTGAAGTATTTGCCATCTGTGTCCTTCAGCAACAAGACCTTACTGCCCTTGTCCCAAAAATCGGGCTCGCTCAGTAATCCATAGACGATAAAGATTTTGAGGTCGTCCCACTTCTGTTCGTAATCCTTGCGGTCGTCCTTAAAGATCTGCTCCAAACGGTCGGCCACCTTCTTTGTGATGTATTTAGAAATCTTCTTCACATTCTGGTCGCTTTGCAGATAGGAGCGGGATACGTTAAGCGGGATGTCGGGCGAGTCTATCACGCCGTGAAGCAGCGTAAGAAATTCCGGCACGATGTTCTCCACTTGGTCTGTTACGAACACTTGGTTGCAATAGAGCTGGATTTTATTGCGGCGGAGGTCAAGGTCGTTCTTTATCTTGGGGAAATAGAGGATACCGGTGAGATTAAACGGGTAGTCCACGTTCAGATGAATCCAGAACAGCGGATCGTCATATCCGGGATAGAGGTCGTGATAGAATTTCAGGTAGTCCTCATCTTTCAGGTTGGCGGGTTTGTCTTTCCAAATGGGGGCTTGGGCATTGATGATGTTGTCCTGGTCAGTGTCTTGCTCCTTACCGTCTTTCCACTCCGTTTTCTTGCCGAAAGCGATGGGCACCGGCAGGAAGTGGCAGTATTTTCTCAAAAGAGCGTTGATTCTCTCTTTCTCCAAAAACTCCTTGTTGTCGTCATCGATGTGCATCACGATGTCCGTGCCACGGTCGGCTTTGTCTGCATCCTCAATGGTATAGGAAGGTGTGCCATCACAGCTCCATTTCACAGCCTTTGAGCCCTCCTTCCACGATTTAGTGATGATATCCACCTGCTTGCTCACCATAAATGCGGAATAGAATCCCAAACCGAAGTGGCCGATGATTTGATTGGCGTTGTCCTTGAATTTTTCCAAGAAATCTGTTGCGCCGGAGAAGGCTATTTGGTTGATATACTTGTCAATCTCCTCCTCCGTCATACCGATACCACGGTCGGAAACGGTGAGAGTGCCCTTATCCTTGTCGATAGACACGCGTACAGTGAGGTCGCCTTCCTCACCCGTGAACTCGCCCCTTTCTTTGAGGGTCTTGAGCTTCTGGGTGGCGTCCACAGCGTTGGAAACAATCTCCCTAAGGAATATTTCGTGGTCGCTGTAAAGAAATTGTTTAATCACAGGAAATATGTCCTGCGTGGTTACTCCGATATTACCTTTTTGCATAATATTATTTGATTTTAGTTTTGTGCTTAGTATTTATCTTTTTTCAATTTTCGACTGCCTTATATTATATCACAACTGTCTAATATCATATTCCGACTGCCTTATACTGTATTTCAACAGTCTTGTATTATATTCCGACTGCCTTATACTGTATTTCAACGGTCATATATTATATAATGTATATCATCGCACAGACTTTCATGCAATCATAACACATCATACCTGCCTTTCGGCACATAATACAGTTGTTTGCCCACTAATATGCAAACTCCGTGCCACCAACAGTCTTTTGTCATTCTTTTCGCCCGAGATAATTTCAGAAAAGCGCGTAATTTCTCCGAAAAAGCGCGTGCTTATTCTCAAAAACCCCGTGCAGAATCCAAGAAACCACGTGCGTAATCAAAAAATTCCCGTGCAAAAACAAAAAAGTCCCGTGGAAATTCCGAAAACCCCGAGATAGTTTGCGTTCACAGTACTGTAACAATAACTAAACAGTACTGTTTAGTTATTGTTACAGTACTGTTTAGTTATTGTTACAGCACTGTTAACGATAGTCAAAACGATTGGAAGTGACATTTTCTCGAGCAAAACTTGCTTTATATCAAACATTTCATTAATTTTGTCGCGAACAATAAGGCTTAAATATCAAAAAAAGAACGTCTTAGCCTACAAAACAACCCAAAGCCTATGAAGCGCATTTATTCTCTCATCATTATGTGCGCCTGCATCGTATGCAGCGCAGCCTTGTTCCTATCCTGCTCGGATGACGATGACAACGACAAAGCGAACATCAAAGTGCAGGTGGCCATTCGCGTGGATAATCACGTACCGCCCACAGTAACTGTGTTTGGGGCACGACATCCCACTCACTCACAAGGAATGGAAGATTACCCAGGAATCCTACCGCCTATATGAATCCGAATTTAGTGTGGATAAATCGAAGATTAAGTACGTTCCTGCCGGTCCATTTGATTCGCA
>CAZQVW010000232.1:0-2666 GCA_964596865.1 uncultured Bacteroidaceae bacterium | reverse complement strand
AAGCATTTGTCGCAAATAACACAATATTTTCCCCACTAAATATCTACTGAGCCGATATTCCATCGCAATAGTTACAGCGCATACCCAAAACAGAAAAGTGTATCGAAATCCCATAGAATACAAAAACATAGGCATGGCCATATATAAACACAAAAAAAGGTCTCCTAAGAGACCTTAGTACGCCCTCAGGGGCTCGAACCCTGGACCCGCTGATTAAGAGTCAGCTGCTCTACCAACTGAGCTAAGGACGCAACAAAAACTTACCATTATGAAACTAAGGAATTATCGCTTCAATCAGCGTGTTCCTCATTTGCGCTGCAAAATTACCACTTTTATTTCAACTGCCAAAGCATTTTCTACGATTATTTTTCCTAACAATGCAATATTGTTGAAAACGAACAAAAATGCATCATCATTAATAGGACATTCAGTCAAATCAAACGCAAACAGACAACACCGCCGCAAGATTACAGCGACTTCGAGTAGGTCGCATGAAGTCTAAAAGTAAGTCATTCGTGTCATAAAAGTAAAGTATCCGTCCGAAAAGTCCGACTTGATAGCTGACTCTTTTCGGACGGATACAAAGAAAATATCTTAAGAAAGATTATCACAGAGTAGTACAAGATAGCGCTAAAAAAAGGCCCGCACAAAAGATTTGTGCAGGCCCTCAATATTAAATTACTGTCCTATTTCAAAACTACTTATGAGCTTTATCATAAGAGTTATGGGAGAAATTATCTCTAAATAAAGAAATAACGAACTTCTCTATAGAACGAATTTGTCGCTATAATACAAGACTGTCTTATTCTGCCTTAAGAGTTACGCGAGTGAAAGCGAGAACAGTGCAGTCCTTATCAGCTTCTTTCAGAAGTTGAGCCACAGTCTTGCTACCATCCATAATATAGTCCTGATTCAAGAGGCAAGACTCCTTATAGAACTTGTTCATGCGGCCTTGAGCAATTTTCTCAACCATCTGCTGCGGCATATTGGCCTGCTTCTGCTCGGCGGCCTCTTTCTTAATCTTGCGAATCTCGTCAGCCTGAGCCTCGGTGATATTGCCTTTGGCGATACCCTCGGCAATATGCTCCTCGTTCTCGGCAATATAGAGATTAAAACCGGCCTTCTTCAGCGCAGACTCAACAGCCTTTTCAATCTGCTCCTCGATGGTCTTCTCTTTAGCAACTTTCATCTCCTCCTCTTTTACCTTTTCAGGCACATCGGCCTCGGAAATAGAGACAGGATTCATAGCTGCCACCTGCATAGCCACCTGATGGCCAATCTCATCGCCCACGGGCTTGGAGAGCTGAACCATAGTGCAGAGAGTGTTCTTGCCCTGGTGGTTGTAAACCGAGACATTGTCGCCCTCAATCACATTGTAGCCGTCCAATTCCATTTTTTCGCCGGTGATACCGCTGCGGTCAACCACAGCCTGCTCCACCGTACCGTTGCCCATGGGTAGAGCCTTCACCTCGTCCAGCGTCTTGCACTTGTGGGCGATAGCAAGGTCGAGAATGTCTTGTGCCAACTTCACGAAGTCTGCGTTATTAGCCACGAAATCGGTTTCACACTTAAGAGCGATGGTAGCTGCGAAGCCAGGCACAGCCTTGCACACAACGCAACCCTCTGAAGCCTCCCTATCGGAACGCTTGGCTGCCACAGCCTTACCCTTGGCACGGATAATCTCTACGGCGGCGTCAATATCGTTATTTGTTTCTTCCAGAGCCTTTTTGCAGTCGCTCATACCAGCACCGGTGAGCTTCCTTAGCTTCTGAATATCAGCAATTGTAACTGCCATAATAATTAAAGTCCTTTCTTTTTGAGGTTAAATAAACATATTTGAAGAGCGGCTTATTCAGCGGGCTTTTCCTCTGCAGACTGGGCAGGAGCGTCAGTTTTAGCCACTTCAGCCTCCACCTTAGCCACTTCCTCGGCGGCTTCTTGGTCTGCCTTAACATCTGCTTCGCTAACACGAGCACGGCGACGACGACGGGGCTTGCCCTCTTCCTTTGCGTCTGCTTCGGCCTGAGCCTGTGCTTCAGCAGCTTCCTGATCAGCCTTCTCAACCTTGCGCTCCTCAAGACCTTCGGCGATAGCACCGCAAACAGCGTCCAAAATCACCTCGATGCTCTTTGTGGCATCATCATTGGCAGGAATAACGAAATCGATATTGCGAGGATCGGAGTTGGTATCTACGATACCGAATACAGGAATACCCAAGCGGTTAGCCTCGTGAACAGCTATTTGCTCTTTGAGCACATCCACTACAAACAAGGCGGAGGGCAGGCGAGTGAGGTCTGCAATAGAACCGAGGTTCTTCTCCAATTTGGCCCTCTGACGGCTAATCTGGAGGAGCTCGCGCTTAGAGAGGTTAGAGAAAGTGCCGTCCTGCGTCATCTTGTCGATGGTAGACATTTTCTTCACAGCCTTGCGAATGGTAGCAAAGTTGGTGAGCATACCGCCCGGCCAACGTTCGATTACGTAAGGCATATTTACACTGGCGGCTTTTTCTGCCACCACTTCTTTGGCTTGTTTTTTAGTAGCAACAAACAGGATTTTCCTTCCTGATTTGGCAATCTGCTTCAGGGCCTCGGCAGCCTCATCAATCTTGGCTACAGTCTTGTGGAGGTCAATGATATGAATGCCGTTGCGCTCCATATATATATAAG
>CAZQVW010000231.1:0-2785 GCA_964596865.1 uncultured Bacteroidaceae bacterium | reverse complement strand
CACCGACACAGTGCGCAACCTCCTTTCGCGTGAGGGTGTTTATTTGATGAAACACCTGAAAGGCGGTGTGAAGAAGGGTGCTTTCGACGAGAATGTAGCTCAGCAGAAGTTTGATGCTTGGAAGCAGGAGAAGGATGCCAAGCTCGGCAAGATTTCTTCCGCAGAATTGGCACAGAAGAAAGCTAACGAGGCTGCCCGATTGGAGGCAGAGAAGAAGGTAAACGAGGCTGTGGCCAAGAAGGTGGCAGATAAGAAGGCTGCTATTGAGGCAGAGAAAGCCGCCGCTGCAAAAGCCAAGGAAGAAGAGGCTAAAGCTGCTGCCGCTGCGCAGGATGCTCCGGCCGACGCTCCTCAAGCTCCCCAGGAGGCATAAGCTCGGCTTATTTCCTTTAATATTAAAAAGCGGACAATTTTCCTTTGATGGGGAGATTGTCCGCTTTTGCGTTGATAGATGGTGGCGATAAGTTGATAAATGGTGTTCTACAGCTGATTTAAGATGCTTTTAAGCCGTTTCAAAATGTTTTTAAGCTGATATATTGTCTTAATAATCTGATTGTTTGTTCCCATAATAGATTTTTTCGCATGAAAAAGGAAGCGGAGAGCGGCTACGTACCGCCTTTTACTGTGAATGCAGAAATAACGAACCTTGTTATTGATATAGCACAAGTGGTGGGCCATTTATCTGCCACAACAAATAAAATTCCTGAGCCTCAACTCAGAAAACAGAATCGTATACGTACGATTCAATCTTCGCTTGCTATCGAGAATAATTCGCTAACGCTGGAGCAGGTAACAGCTATTCTAAATGGTAAGCGTGTATTGGGCGCTCCCAATGAGATAAGGGAGGTTAAAAACGCCATTGATGCTTATAATTTGTTGTGGGAGTTAAATCCTTTCGAGGAAAGTGATTTGCTTCGTGCTCATCGTCTTATGATGAATGATTTAGTTAATGAATGTGGGCGTTATCGTAGTAGTGGTGTCGGTGTGTTTGGCAACGGGCGTGTTATTCACGTGGCGCCTCCTGCTTGGCGTGTGCCAAAGCTGGTAGCCGATTTACTGGAGTGGGTTAAGACGACAAAGTTGCACCCTTTGGTCAGTTCTTGCGTGTTTCATTATGAGTTTGAATTCATACATCCCTTTGCTGATGGTAATGGTCGTATGGGACGTATGTGGCAAACACTTTTGTTGATGCAATGGGATCCTGTTTTTGCGTGGCTTCCGGTGGAGACAATTGTAAAGGATCATCAGCAAACGTATTATGACGTAATCGCCGAATGTGATCGCAATGGTGATAGTACTGCCTTTATTACTTTTATGTTGGATTGCTTGCGTTCCTGCTTGTTGGAATTTCAGGAAAGTAACCAAAAAAGTAACCAAAAAAGTAACCAAAAAATATTGCGCGCCTTACACCAAAATCCCGCTCTCACTATTAAAGAATTAGAGGAGATTACTCGCCTTTCCGAAAGCGGAGTAAAGAAAGTTATCCGCCAACTGCGCGAAGGAGGATTGATTAAGCGCGTGGGACCCAACAAGGGAGGGCACTGGGAGGTGATAAACAAATAGTGGTGAGGCTCCTTTGCTATATTATGGGCGCAAACAGAATAGTCTGATGCTTGAAGACTGTGTTTTAATGCGCAAACATGATAGTCTGATGTTCAAAGATGGGGTTCTGACGTGTAAAAAGGATTGCTTAATATGTAAACTCGCTGGTAATCAATGACACGTTGCAGTCTGATACTGGCGGAGGTCTACCGTTTCTTGCGAAAGAAATCGCTCATGATGGCGGCGCATTCCTCGGCTCTCACTCCTGCGGTAACGGTGGCCTTGGGGTGGAGGACATTTGGGGCGAAATGCGTATAACCGCGCTTGGGATCTTCGGCGCCGTAGACCACGCGCCCCACTTGTGCCCAACCTATCGCTCCGGCACACATAGGGCACGGCTCCACGGTTACATAGAGGGTGCAATCATTGAGGTATTTCCCGCCCAGATAGTTGGAAGCCGCAGTGATGGCCTGCATTTCGGCATGCGCCGTAACATCGTGGAGATGTTCCACCATATTGTGCGCCCTGGCTATCACCATATTCCGAGATACAATGACTGCCCCCACGGGCACCTCGTTGTCCGCGAAAGCCAACTTTGCTTCTTTCAGGGCGATGCCCATAAAATATTTGTCGTCCAGCATTGTAGAGGAGTATTTCGTTAGTGAATGAGATCTTTTTGCTTGGCTAAAAAATAATTTCGCCTGACTATAATATAATAATGTGTAAGCACAAATCCAATGCCAACAGAAATCATACTGATATACAAAATTACGAAATTTTCTCTGCATAACCCCGAAACTCTTTTGCGTTATCGTCACTCATAACTAATAATAACAAATGAAAACCGAAATCAAATACATTCACGTGGCGGAGACAAGTTCCACCAGTGAGGCAATAGTAGAAATGGAGGCGCAGTGCCCCAAAGACGGAATGCTGGTGTTGTGGGCCGACTACCAAAGCGCCGGTCGCGGGCAGCGCGGCAACAAGTGGGTGTCGCAAAGAGGTGAGAACCTACTCTTCTCAGTGCTGTTGCGACCGGATAGGGTAGGGGTGGAACGGCAGTTCCGCCTTTCCCAAGCCATGGCATTAGCCGAGGCGAGCGTCTTGACGGAGGTCGTGCGCGCCAATACGAGTCCGCAATTACCTCAACAACAAGGCGATACAGATATTGTAAAAATCAAATGGCCCAACGATCTTTATTATGGTTATCGAAAGTTGGGCGGTACCATTATCGAGACCACCC
>CAZQVW010000230.1:0-2956 GCA_964596865.1 uncultured Bacteroidaceae bacterium | reverse complement strand
CTTTTGAATGTTTTGGAGTTCTCAAATGTGTCAACGATTTTCAGTATAAGACATTAACGCAAACTATCTCGCGATTTTTTGACTTAATATCGGAAATTCTGACTTTCTGCACGCGATTTCAACACGCCTGAACGCATAAGAAATGGGATGTAGCGCGGATAATCAGATACCTATGAGGGAGATTATCACCGAAAATTAGAGTGAGGCAACGAAAGATTGCAATAAATTGCGTAACTTCGCGCTGAAAAACAAATTCACGATAAAAAACACAATAATTCACGACATAATGTTTGAAAATCTAAGTGAAAAACTGGAGCGCTCGTTTAAGGTGCTGAAAGGTCGGGGCCGCATCACTGAAATCAATGTGGCCGAGACCGTAAAGGAGATACGCAAAGCACTTTCCGACGCCGACGTTAATTATAAGGTGGCGAAACAGTTCACCGATACTGTGAAACAGCAAGCCCTCGGCCAGAACGTGCTCACCACTGTGGAGCCCGGACAATTGCTCATCAAGATTGTGCATGACGAACTGGTGAAACTGATGGGCACAGAGACTGCCACGCTCAATCTCACCTCGCGCCCCGCCGTGATACTGATGGCCGGTCTGCAGGGCTCGGGTAAAACCACGTTCTCCGGCAAGTTGGCCAACATGCTCAAGACCAAGCAGGGCAAAAAACCGTTGCTGGTGGCGTGTGATGTCTATAGGCCCGCGGCCATCGACCAGCTAAAAGTGGTGGGCGAACAGATTGGTGTGCCCGTATATAGCGAAGAAGGCAGCAAAGACCCCGTGAGCATCGCCCAAAACGCAGTGAAATACGCCAAGCAACAGGAGTTTAACGTAGTCATCATAGATACCGCCGGTCGTCTGGCCATAGATGAGCAGATGATGCAGGAGATCAGCAACATAAAGAACGCTGTCAATCCCGATGAGACACTCTTTGTGGTGGACTCGATGACTGGTCAGGACGCTGTGAACACCGCCAAAGAATTTAATGAGCGGTTGGATTACACCGGTATCATCATGACGAAACTCGATGGCGACACCCGCGGCGGTGCAGCCGTGTCTATCCGCTCGGTGGTGGGCAAGCCAATAAAATTTATTGGTACCGGCGAGAAGATGGACGCCATCGACCTCTTCCACCCCGACCGTATGGCCGACCGTATCCTTGGAATGGGCGATGTGGTGTCGTTGGTGGAGAGAGCGCAGCAGGTATACGATGAAAAGGAGGCCCGCAAACTCAGTAAGAAAATTGCTCAAAACAAATTCGACTTCAATGATTTTCTTGCTCAAATCCAGCAGATTAAGAAGATGGGCAACCTCAAGGACCTCGCCTCGATGATCCCTGGTGTGGGCAAGGCTCTCAAAGATGTGGACATCGACAACAGCGCCTTTAAGCAGGTGGAAGCAATTATTGGCTCGATGACCCCGTTTGAGCGCGCCAACCCTGATAAAATCAATGCTTCGCGCCGTATGCGCATAGCCAAGGGTTCAGGCAACAGTTTGCAGGATGTGAACAAGCTGCTTAAGCAGTTTGACCAGACGCGCAAGATGATGCGCATGGTGCAGAAACCCGGCTTTGGCTCCGCCATGCGCCAAGCCATGCGCAGCGGAAAGAAGTAATAAGGTGTAGAACATAAACAGTAGGGGCAGGTGTTATACCTGCCCGCCGATTATCTACGTGGTTAATAGAAAGAATTACAGAATGTTGTCGCGTCATTTTGCGGGCGGATATAAGGTACCCTAAAATTTTTGTTCCTCAAATTTTGAGGACCCCGCAAAACTCGCCCACAAAGGCTCTATCTACCCTATTCCATCACCAAGCATTCTACTCTATTCTATCAACTAACCATCTACTCTAATCTATCAACTAACCATCTACTCTAATCTAAAAAACTATGACACTGATTGACGGTAAAAAGACTGCGGCCGAAATTAAGGCCGAGATTAAGAAAGAAGTGGAAGAGATTGTTAATCACGGAGGTAAGCGCCCCCATCTGGCTGCCGTATTGGTGGGACACGATGGCGGCAGTGAGACCTACGTGAAAAACAAGGTGCTCGCTTGCGAGGAATGCGGCTTCAAATCCTCACTGATACGCTTTGAAGACGACATCACCGAGGAAGCCCTGCTTGAGGAGGTGGATAAACTAAACAAAGACAACGATATAGACGGTTTTATTGTCCAGCTACCCCTACCCCGCCATATTGATGAACAGAAAATCAATGAGGCTATCGACTGGCGCAAGGATGTGGACGGTTTCACGCCCGTAAACGTGGGGCGCATGGCCTTGGGATTGCCGTGCTATATCTCCGCCACCCCAAAAGGCATCTTGGAACTGCTTCGCCGCTACAATATCCCCACTTCCGGCAAGAAATGCGTCATTATCGGGCGCAGTAATATTGTGGGCAAGCCCATGGCGCAACTGATGATGCAGAAACAATACGGCGATGCCACCGTTACTGTCTGTCATTCCCATTCGCTCCAACTGAAAGAGGAATGCCAGCAAGCCGACATCATCATCGCCGCCATCGGTCAGCCGGAGTTTGTGAAAGCCGATATGGTGAAGGACGGCGCCGTAGTGATTGACGTGGGCACCACCCGCGTGCCCGATGCCACTCGCAAGAAAGGTTTCCGTCTTTGCGGCGATGTAAAATTTGATGAGGTCGCCCCAAAATGTTCTTACATCACCCCTGTTCCCGGCGGCGTTGGCCCTATGACCATCTGCATGCTTATGAGCAATACCCTCCAGGCATATAAGGACACACACAAGGGGTAAGGAGCAGGAAATAGGACGCATTATTTATTAAGACACGTGGCCATACGATGGAGTAGATTCACTTTTTCTGGCATGCAGAACAAGAACAGTAGAGGTGTGTTTTGAGGCGTCCTCAAAGTTTGAGGTTCGAAATTTTGGGGGTGCTTTATACCCGCCCGCAGATTATTGATACCAGTAATAG
>CAZQVW010000229.1:0-2959 GCA_964596865.1 uncultured Bacteroidaceae bacterium | reverse complement strand
GGCACGGGGCACTACGCAGGGGTCGTGGCGGCCATGCGCCTTAAAAGTAACGGGATGACCATCGGTGGAGACGGTTTGCTGGTCGCGCAAGATGGTGGCCACAGGTTTGAAAGCTACGCGGAAGTAGATATCTTGCCCGTTGGAGATGCCGCCCTGGATACCGCCACTGCGATTTGTGAGAGTGGATACGCCGCCGTGGTCATCGGGCACAAAAATATCGTTTTGTTGTGAGCCGCGCCCTTCGCTTCCTTTGAATCCGAGGCCGTATTCAAAACCTTTCACTGCGTTGATAGAAAACATCGCCGCCGCCAATCGTGATTGCAGTTTGCCAAACACGGGGTCCCCTAAATTCTGTAAAGAATTTTGGGGTGTTAATACGGGGTCCCCTAAATTCTGTAAAGAATTTTGGGGTGTCAATACGGGGTCCCCTAAATTCTGCATGGAATTTTGGGGTGTCAATACGGGGTCCCCTAAATTCTGCACGGGATTTTGGCCTTTCCCCACACTCTTTTCTTCTCCAGCAGGGCAGGCTTTCACCACGCACGTTATTATTCCGCCCACGCTGTCGCCCTCGCCTTTCACTTGTCGGATTAATTCTTCCATCTGGGCAGCAGTGTGAGCATCTGGGCAGCGCACGGCGTTACTCTCGGTGAGGGAGAGGTCGAGCTGGGTATATGGTTTGTCCACAGAGATAGTGCCCACCGAGGAAGTGTAGGCCTGCACGCTTATTCCAATCCGGCGCAGTGCCATTTTCGCGAACGCTCCGGCCACACAGCGTGTCAGTGTCTCGCGGGCGGAGGAGCGCCCGCCACCGCGATGGTCGCGAATGCCGTATTTCTGTTGGTAGGTATAATCGGCATGAGAGGGGCGGTAGAGGTGGCGGAGATTATCGTAGTCGTGGGAGTGTTGCTGGCGGTTTCTCACGATGAAACCGATGGGCGTGCCGGTGGTTTTGCCCTCGAAGATGCCGGAAAGGAGCTCCACCTCATCCGCCTCGTTGCGCGAGGTGGTGAGGGCGCTCTGTCCGGGGCGGCGGCGGGCCATCTCCTGTTTGAGCAGGGCCTCGTCCACATCTATCATGGCGGGCATACCGTCTATCACACCGCCCACAGCAGGGCCATGACTTTCGCCGAAAGATGTTAGTCTGAATATCTCACCGAATGTGTTCATATCTTTCTTATTCTAATGCTTATGGCCGCATTCTGCGTGGTCGTCCTCGCCGGTCATTTGGTTGATAAAGTGGGTTATCTCCTGTCCCGAAGCGGGGTGTACGCCCAGCACAATGCCCTTGAAATGCAGATCCACTCCGGCCAGCGCGTGATTGAAATCCACCACGATGTCAGTGGCGTTCACCTCCTTCACCAGTGCTTCAAACTGCTGTCCGTCTTCGTTTACCATCGGCACCACGTTGCCAGGGTAGATAGTGCGGGAATCAAAATGGCCGTTATCGCCATTGAAAATGTCCTTGGGCAGACGCTTCACCAGACTGTCGTCATAGGCGCCGAAAGCCTTTTCCTGCGGGATGATAAAATCAAAGGTGTCGCCTACGTCCAAATCTTTGATGTGGGCGTCAAATTCGGGCAGGGTGAAGCCCAGACCGCTGACAAACTCAAAAGGCTTACCGTTTTCGGTTTGCTCCACCATCACTTCCTCCATTCGGCGGCGCGAAGTGGCTGTCTGCTCCTGCGGGGTGAGGATATACAGTTCGTAGGACACTCGGAAATATTTATTGTCTGCCATAGGGATTTGCGTTGTGTTTAGGGATAGTTTTTGATTGAATTATACGCGGATTGGCGCGAAGAAAATTTTGCTTGTGCAAAAATACTACTTTCCGCCCACAAATAGCCATTTCCTACGCCTCAAATCTCCCTAATTGTTAAAAAACAAACGCTTATGTCTGCCCAAAACACAAACTTTGCTAAAATCATAATTAAAGGTTGTGAAACCACGATTTTGTATCGTAGCAATCAAATATATTTGCATCGTGAAAAGCAGGAGTAAGGTAGCGCCCCTTAAAAGACCGGATTTTATCACCGTCTGCCAAACGAGCAGCTTCCCCCTACGCTATTCCAATAAGGAGATAACAAATATGTTGAAATATCTGATTGCCTTGGTTTGCCCGATGATGGTGTCGCTGATTTCCTGCAGCGACCAATATAATATTATGGGCAATTCCAGCGTAGAAAATTACGATGGCAACACCCTCTATCTGAAGGTGCTGACGGCCAACAACGGCGAGCAGAGAAAAGACTCGTCGGAGGTGATTCATGGCCGTTTCGGTTTCGAGGGAGTGATAGACACCGTGTGTATGGCTCAGATTTATCTGGGCGGCACTTGCCTTATGCCTATCGTATTGGAAACCGGACAGATAAGCATCAATTTCTCCGATGCGGGCCAGACCATCAAGGGCGGCACGCTCAACGAGCGCCTTTATAAATTCCTTGGAGAAAATGCGCGGTTGCAAAACGAAATGCAGTGCGCCAACCAAACCATAGCCCGCCACATCATGGACGGCTGTTCGTCTTCCGCCTCCGCCCAACTGGAGCGCAATAGTGAGACCCTACAGCAGCAAATCGACCGTCTGTGGACAACTTTCATCATCGACAACAAGGACAATGTGCTTGGCCCCACCTATTTCATGCAATACACTTCTCAATACTTCTATCCGGTCATTACGCCCCAGATTGAGAAGATACTAAAGCATGCCCCCAAATCATTCCTCTGCCATCCGGATGTGCAGGCTTATATCCGCGATGCAGAGTTTAATATGCGGTTGATGCAGGGCGATTTCTAATTAGATTCTGTATAGGTCATGTATTGATTTAACCGATAGAGCGGATTAAATCAACACATTGCATATAAAGAAAGACCCTTTCCGCACCATCCCACCACTGTTCTCTTATCGCTCCCCCATACCTTATATATAAGCCGGCATACCTTATATATAATAGTATATACC
>CAZQVW010000228.1:0-2990 GCA_964596865.1 uncultured Bacteroidaceae bacterium | reverse complement strand
CGCAAATGTTCCCAAAACACGTGCCCGATGGGCGTGGCCACGCAGGATCCCCGCCTCCGTGCGCATTTTATGGGCGACTATCATCACGTAATCAACTTCTTTACCTACCTGGCACAAGAGGTGCGCGAATATTTGGCCCAGATGGGCTTCCGTTCGCTCCACGAAATCATCGGGCATACCGACCTCATCATTCCCAAATCACAGTCCACCGCCCCCGCGTGGGTGGAGAGCAAATGGCAATCGCTGGATTTCTCCAGAATATTATATAAGGAGAGCGGCGACACCTCTTTCTATTGCACCAAGACCCAGGAGCACGAATTAGACGGAGTGTTGGACGAGCAGATTATCCGCTCCGCCGCGCAAACCATCGAGACCGGCGGTGAGATAGACCTCGATTACAGTATCCGCAACACCAACCGCGCCGTGGGAGCCATGCTCTCCGGATATATCGAGCGGCGCAAGGCCGAAAAGATTGAGCAGGAGATGGCTCTTAGCGGCGAGGACGTGGCCACCGTGCGCAAGCGCATAGAAGAAAGCCACCAGGCCAGCATCAATGTCAAGTTTAAGGGCGCGGCCGGCCAGAGCTTCGGCGCATTCCTCGTGAGCGGGGTGGATTTCAAATTGGAGGGCGAATGCAACGACTACTTCGCCAAAGGGCTTTGCGGCGGGCGCGTCTCCATCCTGCCGCCCATACGTTCCAACTTTGCCGCCGAGGATAATATCATCGCGGGCAACACGGGACTTTACGGCGCCACTGCCGGCGAACTCTATGTAAACGGCAAGGTGGGCGAGCGCTTCGGCGTAAGAAACAGCGGTGCCATCGCCGTCATCGAGGGCGCGGGCGACCATTGCTGCGAATACATGACGGGTGGCCGCGTGGTGGTATTGGGAGAAACGGGGCGCAATTTCGCGGCCGGCATGAGCGGCGGCGTGGCCTATGTCTGGGACAAGAATCACCACTTCGATTATTTCTGCAACATGGATATGGTGGAAATCAACCTCGTGGAAGAAAGCAGTTACCGCAAGGAGCTCCACGAGCTCATCCGCCAGCATTATCTTTACACCGGTTCCAAACTGGCGCGCACCATGCTGGACGACTGGGGGCGCTATATTGAGGATTTCATTCAGGTGGTGCCGATAGAATACAAGCAGGTATTGCAGGAGGAGCAGATGCGCAAGCTCCAACAGAAGATTGCCGATATGCAAAGAGACTACTAAAACATTTTCATCATGGGAAACCCAAGAGCATTCCTGACCATCGACAGGAAAGAGGCCGGATACAGGCCCGTACACGATAGAATCCACGATTTCGGCGAGGTGGAGCAAACGCTCAACTCCCACGACCGCCAGCTTCAGGCCAGCCGCTGCATGGATTGCGGCGTGCCCTTCTGCCATTGGGCGTGTCCGCTGGGCAATAAGCCGCCCGAATGGAACGATGCCCTCTCCAAGGGCGATTGGCGATTGGCCTATCAACTTCTTAACGACACTAACGACTTCCCCGAGTTCACCGGTCGCATCTGCCCCGCGCTGTGCGAGAAATCTTGTGTGCTCAACCTCATGGAACACCAGCCCACCACCAACCGCGAGGACGAATGCGCCATCACCGAGCACGCCTGGGAGGAAGATTTCATTCGCCAACTGCACATAGAGCGCAACGGCAAGAAAATAGCCGTGGTGGGCGCGGGCCCTGCCGGACTGGTAGCGGCCAATAGGCTCAACCATAAGGGCTACCAAATCACCGTCTACGATGCGCGCGAAGACGCGGGCGGCCTTCTTCGCTACGGCATCCCCAATTTCAAGCTCAACAAGGAGGTTATCGACCGCCGCATCCGCCTTCTCAAGCAGGAGGGCATCACCTTTGTCTTCAACACGGCCCTCGCCCACGACAAGAAAGAGACACTTTCTATCCAGAACGACCCCACCCTCAAGAAAGACGCAATCCTCACCCTCACTGATTTAACGCACCGCTATGACGCCGTCATTATTGCCACGGGCACACCCCAGGCGCGCGACCTCGCCGTGCCCGGGCGCGAATTGAAAGGTGTCCACTTCGCCCTTGAGATGCTCTCCCAGCAAAACCGTGTGCTCGCTGGCCACGAGTTCACCAAGAATGAGCTCATCAACGCCCACGGCAAGGACGTAGTGGTGATTGGTGGCGGCGACACGGGCTCTGATTGCATCGGCACGGCCAATCGTCAAGGCGCGCGTTCAGTTACTCAAATAGAAATCATGTCCAAGCCCCCCGTGGGCCCCGACGACCCCAACAATCCGTGGCCCCTTTATCCGCGCACGCTCAAAACCACTTCCTCCCACGAAGAAGGATGTGTCCGCCGGTGGAATATCAACACCCTTGAATTTCTGGGCAAAGACGGAAAACTGACCGGCGTACGCATTCAGCCCATCGATTGGCAGTCCAATCCCGAGGGCGGTCGCCCACTGATGGTGGAAGCCGGCGAGCCCGAGATTCTGCCCGCCCAAATGGTATTACTGGCCATGGGATTTCTGCGCCCGCAGCCCGTTAGCCTCCCCGCCAACGTGTTTCTCGCGGGCGATGCCAAGAGCGGAGCCTCGTTAGTGGTGAGAGCCATGGCCGATGGTCGCGATGTGGCCGCAAAGGTAGACCATTTTCTTTCTCCGGATTAGCAGAGAGGCTTTTTCAAACACATAATCCTACTTTTCAAACACATAATCCTACTTTTCAGACACATAATTCTACTTTTCAGACACCCAATCTCGAGGGGGCGCGTCGCAATTCCGATGCGCTCCCTTTTCTTTTGGGAAATCCGCAGACCTGTCCCTATAAACTTCGCTCAGTGCGCGCCACAATATGCCACCGCCCACCGTTTTTTCGTCAGACAAAACGGATTTTTGCCCACATAATTTGTGAAATTGCCCACCTAACTCGGAAAATTGCCCACATATTTCGGAAAAATTGCGAGATAGTTTGCGTTCACAGTGCTGTAACAATAACTAAACAGTACTGTTAAGAT
>CAZQVW010000227.1:0-2998 GCA_964596865.1 uncultured Bacteroidaceae bacterium | reverse complement strand
GCCGCCGCCAAAATCTATGGCCAGCGATGTCTCCGTGGCAATCTGCTTTAATATATCGATGTTCACCACGTGGGCAGACTTGGCGCCATCCAAATCCACTATGTGCAGTCGGCCGTAGCCCAACTGCTCCACCTCGCGAGCCACGCTCACTGGACTAACGTCATAGACTTTCTTACTTTCATAGACGCCCTTTTGTAATCTCACGCAGCGGCCATCAATAATATCTATGGCTGGGATAAGTTCTATCATAACAGTTTATTGCTGACAGATGTTGAGGAAATTATTTAGTATCTTCTCGCCGATGCCCCCGCTCTTTTCGGGGTGGAATTGCGTGGCCCAAAAGTTATCTTTGTGCGCCGCGGCGCAAAAGCGGTTGATGTAATCGCATTCGGCGATGGAGTAGGGCGTCTGCTCCACATAATAACTGTGGATAAAATAGACGTAGTCGCCATCCTTCACACCGTCAAACAATTCTCCCCTCGGATTAACCAAACTATTCCAGCCCATGTGGGGAATCTTGTCCTCGTGACGCGTAGCCACAAAGCGCTTGACATCGCTGGGGAACACCCCGAGGCAAGCTGTGTCGCCCTCCTCGCTATGAGCGCAAAGCAACTGCATTCCTATACAGATGCCCAATACCGGTTGCTTGAGCGAAAGGATTAGCTTATCCAGTTCGTGGGAGCGTAGATACTGCATAGTATAGCGCGCCTCGCCTTGTCCGGGGAAAAGGATGCCGTCTGCCGCTCTTAGCGTCTCGGCATCATCGGTAACTATGGGCTCTACGCCCAATCGCCGCATCGCATTCACCACCGAACGGATGTTGCCTGCATTATATTTGACTATCGCTATTTTCATTATCTGTTTCTAACAGCCGGCCTTCTTTTATCAACTTATTATCCAGTTTTTCAGGTTGCCGGCCTCCTTACCGCAATGTTTTGTCTTGCTTCGCCAGACGCCAGCCACGTTTTAGCCGCCTCACGCCTCGCATTAGTAAGCGCGGGCCACCAATGCCTTATATTTGGCGGGCTTGCCGCTCACCATATCCGTGCCGGGATTGTCTTGGTTTACGTCAAACGGGATGCAGCGGATGGTGGCTTGCGTCTCTTCCTTGATTTTTGCTTCCGTTTCGGCCGTACCGTCCCACGGGCACAAGAAGAACCCGCCATCACCTATCTTCTGCTTAAACTCCTCGTAGTTGTCGCATTCATATATACGGGCGTCTCTGTAGGTCTTGGCTTTCTTAAACATATTTTTCTGTATGTCGTCCAGCAAATCCTTGATATGCTGTTCCACACCTTCCACGGATACATCCGCTTTCTCCAAAGTGTCGCGGCGCATAATCTCCACCACACCTTTTTCCAAGTCTCTTGCACCGATTACCACCCTCACAGGCACACCTTTTAGCTCATAATCAGCGAATTTGAAGCCAGGGCGCTTACTGTCGTCGTCGTCATATTTCACGCTCACGCCCAGTTTCTTCAGCCCCTCCATAATCTCTTCGGCTTTCTGCTTAAGCATTTCCATCTGCTCCTGTCCGCGTCCAATAGGGATAATCACCACCTGATGCGGAGCCAGTGCCGGAGGCAATACCAGCCCGTTGTCGTCGCTATGCGTCATAATGAGCGCACCAATCAAGCGCGTAGACACGCCCCACGACGTCGCCCACGCATATTCCAACTGGTTGTCTTTATTTAAAAACTGCACATTAAACGCCTTACCAAAGTTTTGCCCGAGGAAGTGGCTCGTTCCGCTCTGCAAGGCCTTGCCATCCTGCATCATAGCCTCGATGGTATAGGTATCAAGCGCACCGGCAAAACGCTCCGTCTCGCTCTTCACGCCCTGCACCACCGGCATAGCCATAAATTCCTCGGCAAACCTCGCATACACCTTTAGCATCATCTGAGCCCTCTTTTCAGCCTCCTCCCTCGTGGCGTGGGCGGTATGGCCCTCCTGCCAAAGGAATTCAGACGTCCTGAGGAATAATCGCGTGCGCATCTCCCAGCGCATTACGTTGCACCATTGGTTGCACAATATGGGCAAATCCCTGTAGGATTTAATCCAGTTTCTGTAAGTGTTCCAAATAATTGTCTCCGATGTGGGACGGATAATCAGTTCTTCCTCCAATTTTGCTTCGGGGTCCACAATCACTCCATCGTGAGTGTCGTTGGTCTTCAAGCGATAGTGCGTAACCACGGCACACTCCTTGGCAAAACCCTCCACGTGCTCGGCTTCTTTGCTGAGGAAACTCTTAGGGATGAGCAAGGGGAAATAGGCGTTTTGCACACCCGTCTCCTTAAACATCGTGTCTATAATATGTTGCATCTTCTCCCACAGGGCATAACCATAGGGCTTGATTACCATACAGCCCCTCACATCCGATTGCTCGGCCAGCCCGGCTTTCACCACCAGCTCGTTATACCAACGGGAATAATTCTCACTTCTTTTTGTCAGATTCTTCAACTCTGTTGCCATAATCTCATTTTTTATTTTCAATCTGCAAAAATACTAATTTTCTGCCAATCTACTACTTCCAAATGCCCACAAACTCGCCATATCTCCCCACAAAACTCGCCATATCTCCCTCCAAACTCACCATATCTCCCTCCAAACGTTCCATATTTTCCTGTAATCCTTCAATATCCTTCTCCCAAAGTTCCATATCGTCCTGCAATCCTTCCATATCGTCCTGCCAAACGTTCTATATTTTCCTGTAATCCTTCAATATCCTTCTCCCAAAGTTCCATATCATCCTCCCAAACACCCCCACATCTCACTCCAATCCCCGTCTATCTGCCATAAAACACTCACATTCTCCCTGCAAACTAAATTTTCCCCGTGCCAACAGAAATTTTTCCCGTGATAAATGAATTTTTTCCCGTGCAAACTAAATTTTTTCCCCTCGTAAATGCAAAAAATCCCCTCCATTCTCGATTTTTTCCCGTGCGAGTTTGCGTTAACAGTACTGTTTAGATAATGTTACAGTACTGTAACAATAACT
>CAZQVW010000226.1:0-3084 GCA_964596865.1 uncultured Bacteroidaceae bacterium | reverse complement strand
GTGCTGTAACAATAACTAAACAGTACTGTTAACGCAAACTATCTCGGGAAAAAATTTTTTCAACTCGGGGCGCGTCTATCTTGGCTCGACATTTTTGAAAACTCTCGGCGAGGAAAATTTTTCATAGTTTTCCAAAACAAAATACTAACGCAGTGATTGTATGCGCTTTAAGATTTTAGAGAACGCAAAAAGTTTTCCAAAACAAAATCCCGATACAATTTTCTCGAAATTTTCTTGCCAAAAAGTTTGCGTGTAACAATGGAAACAACTACCTTTGTGCACTGGAAAAAACCAGCCTCAAGAGAGTTTTATTTAACAACACATACGAACCCGCAATGATACAGACAGTTAAAAAGCGTGACGGCCGAATCGTGGGCTACAACGAGGAAAAAATCAAGGCCGCCATCCGCAAAGCAATGCTTCAGTCCGAAAAGGGCGAAGACGAGAGTTTGATACAACGGATAGCCGACCGCATCGGCATGATGGGCAAAGACCAGATGGAAGTGGAGCAGATTCAGGACATGGTGGAGATGGAACTGATGAAAAGTCCGCGCAAGGAAGTGGCCAAGCTCTATATTGCCTATCGCGACAAGCGGCGCATAGCCCGCAACGCCAAGCTCACCAGTAATTTCTTTGACATCATCAATGCCAAGAACACCGATGTAACGCGCGAGAACGCGAATATGAACGCTGATTCGCCCGCGGGCATGATGATGAAGTTCGCCTCCGAGAGCACCAAGCCCTTTGTGGACGATTACCTATTGTCTGACGAATCGCGCAACGCCGTGAGAGAAAACCTTCTGCACGTCCACGACAAAGACTACTACCCCACCAAGAGCCTCACCTGCGTGCAGCACCCGCTGGACAAGATTCTCAAGCACGGATTCACCGCCGGCCACGGCGAGAGCCGCCCCGCCAAAAGGATTGAGACCGCCAGTGTGATAGCCTGCATCTCTTTGGAGACAGCGCAGAACGAAATGCACGGCGGACAGGCCATCCCCGCATTTGATTTCTATCTGGCCCCATACGTGCGCAAGTCGTATATAGAAGAGGTGAAGTATATAGAACAGTTGGAGGGCAAGGATTACAGCGAGCTTTATGACGCCAAGTTCCCCGACTACCTCACCTGCGAGCTCACCGGGCTCACCGGCAAAGAGCGCGCCCTCCACCACGCCATCAACCGCACGGTGGGACGTGTTCACCAAGCCATGGAAGCGTTTATCCACAATATGAACACTATCCACTCACGTGGCGGCAATCAGGTGGTCTTCTCCTCCATCAACTACGGCACCGACACCTCCGCCGAGGGCCGCTGCATCATTCGCGAGATTCTGAAATCCACATACGAGGGCGTGGGCAACGGGGCTACCGCCATCTTCCCCATCCAAATCTGGAAGAAGAAAAGGGGAGTGAGCTATCTGCCCACAGATCCCAACTACGACCTTTATAAACTGGCTTGCAAAGTAACTGCCCGCCGCTTCTTCCCCAATTTCCTCAACCTCGACGCCTCCTACAACCGGCATGAGAAATGGCGCGCCGATGACCCCGAGCGCTACAACTATGAGATAGCCACCATGGGCTGCCGCACCCGCGTCTTTGAGAACCGCTTTGGCCCCAAGACCAGCATCGGCCGCGGCAACCTCTCGTTCTCTACGATGAATATCGTGGGATTGGCCATCCAGTGTATGGGAATCAAGAATAAGGAGGAGCGCATCAACGCTTTCTTCGCAAAATTAGACAACCTACTGGAAATCACCGCAAAACAGCTCAATGAGCGCTACGAATTTCAGCGGACGGCGCTGGCTAAACAGTTCCCGCTGGTGATGAGCAGGCTTTGGATTGGAGCAGAAGAGCTCAAACCGGAAGACACCATCGAGAGCGTTATCAACCAAGGCACCCTCGGCATCGGATTTATCGGTTTGGCAGAATGCCTTATCGCCCTTATCGGCCATCACCACGGCGAAAGCGAAGAGGCGCAGGAGCTGGGATTGCGCATCGTAACATATATGCGCGACCGCGCCAACGATTTCAGTGAGCGCTACCAGCACAACTACTCCATCCTCGCCACTCCCGCCGAAGGGCTCGCCGGAAAATTCACTAAGGTAGACCGCAAGAAATACGGCATCATCCCAGGCGTAACCGATAAGGACTATTACACCAATTCCAACCACGTGCCCGTCTATTACCACTGCTCACCCCGCCATAAAGCCGAGGTGGAAGCCCCCTATCACAACCTCACCCGTGGCGGCCACATCTTCTATGTGGAGATTGACGGCGATGCCACCCACAACCCCGAGGCCATCATGAATGTGGTGGACCTTATGGACGAGTTTGACATGGGTTACGGCTCCGTAAACCATAATCGCAACCGGTGCATGGATTGCGGATACGAAGATGCCACCGATGGACTGACCACCTGCCCCCGTTGCGGTAGCCACAACATCGATACCCTCCAGCGCATCACCGGTTACCTCGTGGGCACCACCGATAGATGGAATTCCGGCAAGCTGGCCGAGCTCCGCGACCGCGTAGTGCACAAGTAAGTAGCTATAAGTGAACAGCAATTCCCTATAAGCGCACTGTTTTTTCCCCATAATCAATAGGCATAATGGGCTATCCTTTAGGCATAATGGGCAAGATAGGCAAGACATGGCCAACCTTTGCTCGTTATGCCTAAAATAATGGATAGTACGCCTGAATTAATGGCTGTTGGGCCTAAATTATTTTCTATTAAATCATCATGCGAATATTAGACATCGTAGAGGGCACCACCGTGGACGGGCCCGGATTTCGCACCAGCATCTATGTGGCCGGGTGTAAGCACAAATGCCCGGGCTGCCACAACCCTCAATCGTGGGATTTCGGCGCCGGCCACGAAATGAGCGAAGACGAAATTCTCGCCGTGATAGAGAAAAACCGCTTCAATGTTACCCTATCCGGCGGCGACCCCATGTATCAGCCCGAGGCGATGACCCACCTTTGCCACCGCATAAAAAGCGAACTGGGCAAGACCATCTGGTGCTACACCGGTTTCCTTTGGGAGGAAATCTACAACAAAGACAACTACCTGCCCCTATTAAATAC
>CAZQVW010000225.1:0-3136 GCA_964596865.1 uncultured Bacteroidaceae bacterium | reverse complement strand
TATATATATAAGGTAGTGGGGTGGGGGATAGACATCGCTTACATTGCGGCGTCTGTCATCTTGCTATACGTTACACTGGTGTCGGGATTGTTTGGCCTGCATTGGAATTGGCTGCTTCTGGTGTTTAATCCTGTGCCGCCGCTGTTGTGGCTTTGCCTACGCAGGAAGCCCTATTATAATAAGGTGTATGCCCTCTATGCAGTGTGGCTTGCGGCGTTTGTGGCGTTTGTGCCGTGGATTACGGAGCAGTTGTTGCCGGCTCACTACTTGCTGGTGGCGGCAATGGCGGTAATCTGCGCCGATTATTACCTTGCAGGCAGGCGCAAATCTGCGCCAGCTGAATCTTTTCCCCGCAAAATAATTTCAAACCAATCAAAATCATAATCTTATGCGCATTTCTCACCATTCACTAATTCTTTTCCTGTTCTGTTTGTTCGCAATCTTTTGTGCGCAAACCGCTAATGCCGAGGTAGCAGAAGTAGTACTTGAGGTGTATTCTGCACCAACGGGCGCGGGCAAGGTCTATATTAGCGAGACCACCGACACGCCGGCCGACAGCTGTTATAAAAGCAGCGATATTATCCTAACGAGTTTTGATGCGCCCGACACTCTGTATGTCTTTGCCAAGCCCTCTGATAGCTATGGCTTTTGCGGATGGGTAAAGAGCGAGGACGGAAATATCATCTCCACGGAGATGCCGTATAAGGTCATTCAGATTCCAAATGAAGAACAGACTTTCTACGCTCGGTTTGGCGTGCCGCAGGTTATAGCCCTTCTGCCGGCGAAAGGTGGCGCATATACGGTCGCCACTTTCGATAGTGTCTATCACGCGGGCGACACTGCCGTAACAGCCAGCGCCCTCTGTCTGGAGGCAAAGGCCGAGGAGGGATATAAGTTCTATGGCTGGTACACCACGCCCGATGGTGGGCGCACAAAACACTTCTTCTCTGCCTCCCCAAAGGTGGATTACCTACTTTTTACCGACTCCACCACGTTGGGAGCCGAGTTTGTGGAGGCGCGTGTGCCATTGCCTTCGCCCACGGCCATGAGCAATAGTGCTCTTACGCCCCTGATGTATGTTAATCAGCTGAACAACGACGCCTATTACGGCGCGCGCGCCAATTGGCGCAGCTTCCGCTTTGACGAAGGGGGCGTAATGGTTTCGCAGGTCATTAAGCAATATAGCGATAGCGCCACCGGCTATCCCTATGATGATATGCGCCTTGGGGCCTACCACTTTAAGAATCGCAAATACTACTCAATCCTTGTTCATAACGATGGGCAGGGCAATTATCCCGTCAGTTTCTGCGAAGTGGATGTGGCCACGGGCGACACCTCCGTCATACGCTATTTCACCGCCGATGAGCAATCGGCGTGGTATGCCGGCGACAGTCTGCTTGTGGGCATGGCGTATAATCCTGCCAACGACACGCTCTACGCCTTGGGCCAAAAGACTGTTTCCGACACCGTTAATCACACCTCCACCATCGTATCCGCGATTTATAGCGTGGATACAGACAGCGGAAAGATTGTGGAAGTGAAGATTCTCGGTGAGAAATACAATGAGTTTTGCTTCGACCTCCATGGTCATTGCTATCTCACTGCCGCCAAGCCCATTAGCGAGGCGGACACCACCTCTGCCGGCACGCCGGTCTCCTCCTGCGCGGGCACTATGTTGGAAAAACGAACTTCTGACTTCAGCAAACTTTCCTCTGTAGAACTCATGGTGGACACCAATGCCTGCGTCCAAACCACTATCGGCGCTTTGGCCATCGATTATAAAACCGGCGATATGTATTGGCTCTCGGCAAAGGACTATCTCTCCCCCTACACCCTGCGCAAGATTGATGCAGCCACCGGCCAATGCACCGACATCGCCACTATGCCCGCCTTTGATTGCTACACCAACCTGTTCATTCCCGCCCCTCTGCCCGATACGCATGGTGTGCCAGCGATGGTGCAGGCGCTGGACGCCAAGCCAAACCAATTCGGCGCCATGGAGGACACTCTCACATGGATTAATCCCACTATTACTTGGGAGGGCGACAATCTTTCCGACATCACAGCCATACGGATTTTCCGCAAGAAAGCCGGTGCCGCCACCAGCGTGATGGCCACTCCCGCTGAATTGCTTGGCGCCGACAATGCCGACACGCTCGCCATCCTTACCGACAATCTCGGCGTGGGCCAATCCTGCCAATGGGTGGACACCACTCCGCTCAACGGCGTAAACACCTATTATGTGGTGGCCGTGAATAATAGTGGCGAGGGCGTGATAGATAGTGTCCGCTGCTTTGTGGGGCAGGACGCCATAGCCGGTGTAGACAGGCTTGTGGCCCAAAAGGACGGTGAGAATATCGCCCTGAAATGGAGCGCCCCCACACGCGGTATCCACAATGGGTTTATTCCTACCGCCCAGCTATCCTATAATATCGTTCGCTACCCCGATTCCGTCGTCGTGGCAGAGAATTATACCGACACGGCGTTCATCGACACCACGTTGGGACAAGTGGAGAGGTATTATTACGCCGTTCAGCCCTATTGCGGGGCCGAGGCCGGCGTCGCCACCCTCACCAACGGTTTGCTCGCGGGCGCTCCTATCCCCGCGCCCTGCCTGCTCACCTTCCTTTCTCAATCCGATGCCAACCGCTGGACATTCCTAAGCGACAGCGCAACCTCCCATACAGATAACGCCGGCACGGAATACGTGGAGACAGACGAAAATCTCAACCCCCTCCACGCTCTTTCCTTCACTATGACGGCGCAAAGTGAGGGCGAATTGATTTCTCCACCACTGTTGCTCACTGCCGAGCAGACCTATCGCTTTACTGTGGAGCTGGGCGCTCAATCGCCCGATGGCTCGTTCTCTCTTTCCACCGGCATCGCCACCAATGACGCCGACACCCTCCGTTATGAGCTCCTGCGCCCCGATACCATCGTGGCCTCCACCGCTAATCGCGTGGAGATAGAAGACCAGTTCACGCCCACCCAAACGGGAGTGTACTATTATCGCCTAAAAATCGCCCCGCAGGTAGCGAACACCGGTAATAATAGCATGAATGCAGCTTCGCAAGTTGCAAATAGCGGTAATAATAGCATGAGCGCAGCTTCGCAGGTTGCAAATAGCGGTAATAAT
>CAZQVW010000224.1:0-3173 GCA_964596865.1 uncultured Bacteroidaceae bacterium | reverse complement strand
TTGCGCGAGCTTCTTCTTTTTGTCTTTTCCCACTACGGTATTGTTGATGATAGGGATTGCGGTAGCTTTGATGTGTACGCGCAAAAAAGATTTCCCGCTAATACAAAGACTGGTGCCGTCCCTGCTGGCCTTGCTGATGATTGGCGGGGTCGTTATCGGGGTAATGGTGAGCAATAAGGCTTTGGGCTTCATTCCTTTGGACGAGCGCTGGCTGTTTGTCAGAGATACCGGTAGCAAGATGTGGTGGTATCTCCTCACCTACGCCCTAACGATGTTGCTGTGGGCGATTCCGTTACCAAAGGGGAATGCCGCAAAAAACAACGTGGAGGGCATCAATAATCCTACGGGGAGGCAATGGTGGAATGTGGGGATAACACTTTTCCTAAGCGTCGTGGCTGGAGTGTTTGTCTACTTCCATACAATCAACAACGAGAAATCCATTACTTCCGAGCGTATGTTCCGCTATTCACAGATGGCGGACAAGGGCGAATGGCAGGATTTGCTCAACGAAATCCTCCTTTCGGCCCAATCTGCCGAGACAATGACCACAAATGCGGTCTATAATATCACCGACCAGTTGGATTTGCAGCTCGCCCTGCTGTGCGAGGCGCGCCTCCACACCCTTCCGGAACATCTTTTCCTTTATCCTATTAGTAACCCCGAGACTTTTGTGCCGCGTTTTGACGAATCTCCGTTCTCAAACAATTTCTGCCGAATCTTTTATAGGGAATTAGGATTGCCTGACGAAGCCTACCGCCGCGCTTTCGAATACGGAATGAAAGTACAACTGAATGGCGGGTTCTGCTTGGCCTCGTTGCGACAGATGGCCCTCTATGCGGCGCAACAAGGCGACTCTCGTCTCACCCACAAGCTCACTTACCTCCTCTCCCATACCACTCTCAATCAGTCTTATGCGGAAAGTGTAGGCGATACGCTACGCACGGTACTCTCACGCAACAAACAGTTGGCGGGCGGCGGGACTGTTTCTAACAAAGATGGCTCTATGCCAATGGAATTGCGCGACACACTGCGCGCAGATAATTTCGTGGGCGGCTATGCTTTTGCCTCGGAGGTGGTAAGACTGCTGGAATTGCAGCCAGACAATCGCAATTTCTTGGATTATCTGCTTTGCAGCCTGTTATTACAAAAACAATTAGACAAATTCTATACTATCATCCACGCATTCCCCCTTTATGCGGCGGGAAACGGTGATAGCCCTTCCCTTCCTCGCGCCTACGCCGAGGCAGCAGCCATGTTGGAAGCGATGCGCCCTGGTTCGATGCGCCCATCGTTTGATTACGACCCCGTTTATGATGAGAAGATGCGAGAATTTCAGCGCCTCCACCGCGCAGGTCAAGACGACTCCGCCTTTCGCGGCACTTTCTGGTATTACTATACCTATGCCGAGATACCTACTTCGCAAGCGTGGAATCCCCAAGCCGCATCATCGTAATGAAACCAACACTCCCGCCCTCTTTCTATCAACTTTCTATCTACTCAACTCTATAAACTCACCATCTCTCCTACTCCATCAACTTGCCATCCACGCTATTCTATCACCTAACGTGCTACTCTAATCTCCTTCGCTAAGGCTTTATGGAGAAAAAGACGGTGTCCGTACGCGTGGTGCCGATGCCGTTGGTGGCAAAGGCGAGGGCAAAATAATTGCCGGGAACAAGGGAATCGATAGTGGCGCTAAATCCTACTGACATGGAAGGAGAAACATGCGGCGAAGTGGACATAACAGGCACCGAATCGAGAGAAAGCGTGTGAGTCTCAACAGAATCGCCCCAAATAAAGCCACAAGCCGTTAGGTGAGAGTTCTTAGAAGAAAGAATCTGGGCATAAAGTGTGATGGCGCCCGTATCCGTCCTTTCGGTGGCGACCTCGGAAAGCGTAGGAGCGAAAGGTTGCTCATCGCTGCGGTCTTCTCCGCAAGATGAAAGGACGGCAACAAACAAAAAGATTACTGGCAGAAATAAAAGGGTTCTCATTTCGGAGTGGAAGTGGGTTGTGAAAGCGAGATCTATGTGATGAAAGAAATTTACAATGCAAAAATAGCGAAAATATTTTATTTGCGATGGCCTAACTTGGCCAAATTAGTCTATTTGCTTACTTTTGCAAAATAAAAGGACTTTAAGATAATCTGATGGCAAAAAGTTTGGGAGAAAACAGTGTAGTTATGACAGTGAAGCGGTGGCCTCTGACCACGCTTTGTTTTGTATTAATATGGATTCTGTGCTTTTTCACACCGCCCAGTACGCCGCTGGACAATGTAAATATGATTGATAAATGGACACACGTCGTGATGTATGGCGGCACGGTGGGCATGTTTTTCTTAGAGTATTGGAGGGCGGTAGCGAAAGGCCACCCGCGCTTTGCCGAGCGCAAGTTAAGGGTTATCGCGCTATGGATTCCTTTAGCCATGGGCGGAATGATAGAAATCCTACAAGCCTATTGCACCGGCGGACGCCGTAGCGGAGATTGGGCAGATTGGATAGCAGATGCCATTGGAGTCGTCATAGGATTCCTTATCGGCCGCCTACTCTTGCCACACCTTTTCATAAGAAAATCCTAACAAGAAAGTTTTTAACTCCATGGCGCCACACTGATTTCGGCAGGCCGTGGGTTTTTGCCATAGCTCGTAGACGGCCTGTATCTGCTCGGCGTGGTTACCATTATTGGCCTTTTCTCCCATGTATGCCAGCAAATAATCCTTCCGCGGGCGATGTCCGCCATTCATTCATAGATATAAAATCAATTTTTCCCGTTGCGCGGCGCAAAATCTCCGTACTTGGGCGTAAATGTCCCGTGATAGTTATTGTTACAGTACTGTTTAGTTATTGTTACAGCACTGTTAACGATAGTCAAAACGATTGGAAGTGGCCCGAGATGTGGGAAAATTTTTGTGAATAGGCTAATTAAACGTCTTAGAGCGGGAAGATATAGACTGTAGGGGCGGATCAGCCGCAAAGCGGCGTGTTATCCGCCCTACAATCGTTAGGGTTGGTAAATCCAACCTAACGATTGGCACAAGCAATCTATGCAATCGTGAAAATATTTCGATACCTATTCCAACCGTTCCGGTTGTAGGGCGGATAACACGCCGCTTTGCGGCTGTTCCGCCCCTACCGCCTTAACCTACTGCTTATTAAAATGGTTAAAGCGTAGTG
>CAZQVW010000223.1:0-3217 GCA_964596865.1 uncultured Bacteroidaceae bacterium | reverse complement strand
ATTATCTAAACAGTACTGTTAACATAATGTTACAGCACTGTGAACGCAAACTATCACGGGATTTTTTCGCCGTTGCACGGGAAAAATCCATTTCTCCACGGATTTGAGCGGTCGCTACTCGCTTATTTCCAAAATGTCGAGAAGCATTCGCGCACTGCCATGTGAGCAAAGCAAAAAAAATGAGTATTGAACAATGAAAAAGCCCGCAAAAGCGCGTTAATAGCACTTTTGCGGGCTGGAATTAATAGATTGCGGTTGCCAAAAGATTGCGAACGGCAAACCACTAATAGATACTTACATATCGATGGTCGATACTTACAAGCAGCAGGCTGATACTTATAACCAATTGGTTGATACTTAAAACCAACTGGGGGTTACTTATAACCAATTGACTGACACTTATCACTAACTGGGTGATACTTACAGTCTGCTAACCGACACTTTTTAAAATAAATGTGGAAAGATTAAATGCCCAGAGCTTTCTTGGCGTCATTTCCGGCGTTCTTTATGGCCTCATTTGCCTTAGATGACGCTTTGGAAGCGGCATTATCAATGGCTTTGTTGGTCTTCTGCTGAGCATTATTGACCGCAGCGTTGGCCTTCTGCTTGGCGGCGTCTTTCACCTCCTTGGCCTGCGTCTTTGCCTCGTTAGCCACGGAGTTGGCTGCATCATTAACAGCATTAGCTGCGTTGGTAGCTACATCGGTGGCGGCATTAGCGGCGTCGGTGGCGGTATTAGCGGCGTCAGTGGCAGCACTTGCCGCATCTGCAGACACACCTGCGGCAGCGGAAACGGCGTCATCAATTAATTGTTTCACATTACCACTGGTTGCAGTCTGAGCTTTCTTCACCAACTGGGTGAATACCGGCAGCGAAGCCACCTTCCGCTGGTCTTCCTGCGAGAGAGAGGACTGCCATTGCTCAATCTCTTGGCTCAAGCTCACCACTGCGGCACTGTCGCCCGTGGCGGCTACTGAATCCAAGCGGGCGGCGTAATCCTGCGTCTGCTCTTCCACAGATTTTGTCTCTTTCTTACTGCCGCAAGACACGATCAACAGACCGGCCACGGCCATAATCATCAACTTTTTCATGACAGTAATGTTTTTAGGGATTATAGTTGTTATCGTTTGTTTCAAAAAGAAATTTTCTGACAAAGGAAAGATGTAGTAACAAACTGAATAACATCATTTTCATTTAGATATTATCATATCCGTAGCGCTTGCCCCACTTATTGTCCGGCACAGAATCCAGCAACAGCATCAGCGCCAACAAGAATACGCCAATCCATGGACTGAAGCCCAACAGTTCGCCCAAAATCCACGGGATGACGGCAAGCAAAATCCACCAAGCGGAACGGTTGGTGTCGTGGAGACGGCGCACTGTAACGCTCACGGCGGGCAACGCCATCAGTGCCACATAGCCCAACGCCAAAAGCGACACGATAGTGTGGTGTCCAAAGCAACAAGAGATTAGGCTGCTCAAATAACGGCCCATTGTGGGAGCTTCCGACACCGCAATATAATCGCGCCCGATGCTGGCAAACACAATAGTATAGATAATATAACCTAATATGACATTGATCACCACAAACAACCAAAATTCGCTCCGCCGTGCGCGGCCGTGGAAATTGGTGCAGCCCACAAGTATTCGCCTCAACGTCTGAAAAATGCTGCGCGAGGGGTCTTTCTCCACAGAATCAGAGCCATTGGAGCCCAATGGCGAGGTTTGCGGACTTTCTGAAGTAGAGGAAGGATTTTGAATTGCGAGCCTCCGCTTTTCTTCTGCCAAAGAAGCCAACTCATCATTCTCTTGGCGAGTGAGAGAAGCCTGCTTTGAGGCTACTAATCGCTCATTGGGACAGCCACAGTTGGGGCAAGCCAAAAGGTTGGCCGCATAAGAATGATGACATTCGTCGCAAATCACATTATCCATATCTTCTTATTTCAAATTACACTGAAAAGTATATCAAAACGGACTTTAGCAAAGCATCGCAGGCACTTTTTTCATCGCTACTTTTTCCCGCTAAGCACCAAACGATCGGCCACGCGGAAATCAGTGATCTGCGATTGAAAATTACCTGACTTTTGCAGCGGGAAAACGAGGGTCTCCAACGTGGTAACGCTGTTTTTCCCGTCCGTCCAAAAGATATTGCCCGTCTTATCTTCGGCCAACTTGCCATTCACAAACAGACGCGTGCCTTTGTTGTCGCCCTCGATGGTGATGTCGGCCTGCTCGCCCGGATAGGGGACGTAATCAAACGTGTAAAGGTAGCCATCGCGAGCGAAAGCAAAGCGGCCGCTAATGGGATCGCTCAGATAGAACGTAGCATTGGGCGAAGAAAGTAAGACAGTGCCCTTTTGTTCCTGCTTTGCGTTGATATGAAACGACACCGAGTAGTTGTAACCGGCCTCCACGTTGCCCTTGCCCACATTGTCGGTGTTAGGAGCAAGCGTACCGATGTTCAAATCGGCAACATTGAGGCGACCCAGTTCGTTTATGCCCGGAGCTTCGCTAAGGGCGAGGCGCTTGACATCGAAATCCTTGAAAGGTACGCTAACATTCTTGCCGGTCCAAAATTTTGCGCTCAGTGTTTGCATTGCGGGGAAGACGCGGTGGTGAATATCCTTCACGGAAACGCCATTGCCGCACACATCATTCCACACAGCAAACATTCCGCCCAATATCTTGGAGCGATCATCATAGGGGAAGGTGTTTTTCTCGTTCGCCACGATGTTTGGCGTCCACTTTTCGTAGAGATACTGTGTGTTAAGGTAGTCGTAGTAATATCCTGCGTGGGGCACTATATAAGTAAGGCCGTCAGGAATGCTGATTCCTTGGTAGCCCAACTCATTTACCATGGAATCCGGCTGCGCATACCCGTTATACCAAAGCGACATAAGCACATCCTTTGATTTTACGGGCGTAGTGCCGCGGGCATGGGTGAGCGAGCCCCACATTACGGCCTGTTTGCCGTAGCTCTCCACGTATTTAATCATGTGGTCGGCCAAAGCGCGGAATTTCTCCACCACCTCTTGGTCGCGATTGGAGTATTCATCGGTGCCGATGTGGACGCGCTTGCCCATAAACACGGGGTCTGGGCCGGAGATATACTCTTTCCACAATCCATCGAGGAAATCCCACGATTTTTGCTTGGTAATATCCAGGTGATCCACGCCGTATTTGGGATTTGCCAGCTCCTCATCATAATGAGTGAAGG
>CAZQVW010000222.1:0-3298 GCA_964596865.1 uncultured Bacteroidaceae bacterium | reverse complement strand
AGATTGCTGTTCCCACGCGTTCATGGCCTCGTCCATTTGGTTTTGGAAGGCTTGATATTTTTGCAGCAGGGCAGCATCAGCCGCGCCCTCCGGAGTGGCAATCTTATCTTCCAGAATGCGGATGGCGCTTTCTAATTCAGAGATATGGTGTTCACTTTCAGCCACCTGCTTCTCCAACTTATTCACCCTGCGGCGTATCTCTTTCTGGCGTTCATAGTCTTTGTTGCCATTCTGGACTTTAGGGTTGGCGTTATCGTTTTTGTCCCCACTATTATTGCCATTATGATTTTTGTTGCCCTGCCTGTCGCTGGCGTTGTTGGCCTTGTTCCTCCCGCTAATCGAAGGATTGGCGGAGGCCGTATCCCCAGTAGCCATGCTCACTGCTAATTGGGCGAAATCATATATGTTGCCGTTAAATTCTCTGACGCCGCCTCCGCCGAAGACGTACAGCCGATCCACCAATCCATCGAGAAAATTCCTGTCGTGGCTCACAATAATCACTGTGCCCTTGAATGCGCGGACAGCTTCCTTCAGCACATCTTTTGTACGCATATCCAAATGGTTGGTTGGCTCGTCCAAAATGAGGAAGTTCACCGGTTGCAGCAGCAATTTTATCATCGCAAGTCGGCTCCTCTCGCCTCCGCTTAATACTTTCACCTTCTTCTCACTGGCCTCGCCGCCAAACATGAACGCACCCAATATATCGCGTATCTTTTTTCTCACCTCGCCCGTGGCTACGTGGTCGATAGTGTCATAGACTGTGAGCTCGCCATCCAATAGCTGGGCTTGGTTTTGAGCGTAATAACCAATATCCACATTGTGGCCCACCTTGAGCATGCCGTCATAGGGTATCTCGCCCATTATACACTTCACCAGCGTACTCTTGCCCTCACCGTTCTTGCCCACAAAGGCCACTTTCTCTCCACGCTTGATTGTGAGATTTACATTGCGTAATACGCAGTGGGAGCCGTAGCTCTTGCCCAGCCCCTCACAGATAAGCGGGTAATCACCGCTGCGGCGGGGCTCATTAAAATGGAGGTGGAGCGTACTGTTGTCCACCTCATCCACCTCTATCGGCACAATCTTCTCCAACTGCTTGATACGGCTCTGCACCTGATTGGCTTTGGTGGCCTGATAGCGGAAACGCTCGATGAAAGCCTTGATGTCGGCTATCTCTTTCTGCTGGTTTTGATAAGCGCGCAACTGCTGTTCGCGCCTTTCTGCCCGCAATTTGACATACTCATCGTATTTCACCTTATAATCTATCACTCGGGCGCAGTTGATTTCCAGTGTGCGCGTGGTTACATTATTTATAAAGGCGCGGTCGTGGCTCACTAATATGAGAGAACTCTTGCTACGCTGAATTAAGAAGGTCTCCAGCCATGCGATACTCTCTATGTCGAGGTGGTTTGTGGGCTCGTCTAAAAGGAGGACATCGGGGCGCTGCAAAAGTATCTTGGCCAGTTCCACGCGCATCCTCCAACCGCCGCTAAATTCGGATGTGGGGCGATTGAAATCGCTTCGAGTGAATCCCAATCCCAACAGGGTGCGCTCCATATCGGCGTGGTAGGTGTCGGCCCCCATCATCTGCAATCGTTCTTGCAGGGTGGTGCTTTGTTCAATCAGTTTGGCGTAGGCTTCGCTCTGATAATCGGTGCGCTCGGCCAGTTGGGTATTGACGTCATCGAGCCGTGTTTGCATCTCCCGCAACTGAGAGAAAGCCGTAGCCGTTTCTTCTATCAATGTCCTACTGTCGCTTAGGTTCATTACCTGCGGCAGATACCCCACAGTGGCACCTTGATTTATAGATACGCTCCCATTCTTCACGCCCCTCAGTGCCGAGGCCATTTCATCGTAATAATCGGAGCTTATTTTGGGGTTGCGACTGTTCTCTTTCTGATAGGAAGCGCCATTATAGGAACTCCCGATATTGTTTTTCGGATTAGTAATGTTATTGTTGAATCTGCCCCTCTCGCCGTTGGTATAATCGTTGCTATTAATCGAATTGTCGTTGCTACCGTTGGCAAAGCTTGTTCTATCAATCGAATTGTCGTTGCTACCGTTGGCAGAGCTTGTGCTATCAATCGAATTGTTGTTGCTATTGATGGCAAAGCTGTTGCTATTTCGCGTATAGCCCTTTGTGGAGGCGGCAATAATTTTAAGCAGGGTACTCTTGCCGGCTCCGTTTTTGCCTACCAAACACACGCGCTCTTTATCATTCACCACAAAGGAGGCGTCTACTATCAATGGCCTCACTCCAAATTCCACTGTCAGTTTATCTACAGAAATCACTTTGTTCTATTTTTGCCGTTATTCGTCGAAATCAATTTCTCGCAGCCCGTTAGATGAACATTTATCTCGTCTTGCGTTGCTTCACACGCGAAGTTACAAAATCTTTTCCTATCTGCCTAACACATAGTCTCCCACTTACCTAATTATCTCTCCGTAGACACAACATTTTTCCTTCGCAAACGCAATTTTTTTCCGCAGCGGCACATTTTTTCTCCCAGCAAACTCAATTTATTCCCCTTCTAACTTGATTTCTTTCCGAGATAGTTTGCGTTCACAGTGCTGTAACAATAAGTTCACAGTACTGTTTAGTTATTGTTACAGCACTGTAACATTATCTAAACAGTACTGTGAACGCAAACTATCTCGGGGAAAAATGATTTAATCACGACAAAAAGTCAATTTGTTACGGCAAATGTTAGATTTTATACGGGAAAAGATTCTTTCTCGTCATCGCGAATTTCTTTTTTTATGGACTCAAACGATTCTGTATCCGTATACCGGACTTTTATTTTGTCCTCTGTTTGTCTGTGCCGCCACATTGCCAGTAACTTGTAATTCGTAAATACAAAAAAACCGCACAATCCTTAATTTCGGATTGTGCGGCGTGAGGATTAATGGTCTTGCACGGGGTGTGTGGCGGGATTTAGTTTATTATAAACATGATGGGCAGAGAATAATGCACTTTTACTGGCTTGCCTTGCTTGATGCCCGGAATGAATTTCGGAAACATTTGCACTACGCGCTTGGCTTATTCATTGCAATATTTGTCGAGGCTCTTTAATATTTTTACATTACTAACTTTACCATCTTTGTTTATCACAAAACCTATGATTACCTTACCCTGAATGCCTTCGTCATATGATACTGCAGGGTATTTCAGACGTAGGAGTAATGACCCGTGTTCCCTTAATCGTATCCGTCCGAAAAGTCCGACTTGATAGTATCTGTCCAAAAAGAGCCGACTTGATAGCCGGCTCTATTCTTTGTAGTTGTGGGGAAGAAGTCG
>CAZQVW010000221.1:0-3308 GCA_964596865.1 uncultured Bacteroidaceae bacterium | reverse complement strand
CTTTAGAGGATTGCGTCAGCTCAGGATTGAGCGACACTCTGATTCGGCCCAACGGCGTAGGGATTATCCGGTCCAGCGCCACCTCCTTTGTGGGAGTATCTCCGTCCACAAAGAGGGTTATCTTCGCTTTTGACAGGCTCATCAGTTCCACCGACAAGCGTATGGTCTCCTCCGGCGCAGCATCGAGCATCTCCACTCTCACGGGCGCGTCCTTATACAGTTCCTTGCGCCTAAGCCCGTCGCTACAGGTGTAACTAATATCGGCATGAATGCGCTGGACAGCCTCGCGAATGAGAGATTTCGATTGAAACTGCAGAATTTCGTTGGCCACGTTCACCTTATTTATAAAGTTATCATACTGGTCCAGGCCCGCGGCGGAGGTAGTCTTGCTTGAGGGGTCTTTGATGATGACTGTGGCCTGACGGAAATATATTTGGCGCGATTGGGCGTAATAGAGCCAGGCCAAACCGCAGCACACACACAGCGAAAGCACATACCAGCGCCACTTGGTGGAAAGAAATGCGAGGATATCCAGCAGATTGACAGTGCGGGAATCCGAGGCAGGGGAAGAAAGATTGGATTGCATGATAGGAAATTATTTCGTTACCCAGATAATCGAACTGACGGCGGTGATAAACGAGAATGCGCCCGTAACATATTGCCAGGCTTTGTCGCCGAGGTCTTTCTTCACGTATTTGGGCTCCACATAGACGATGTCGTTTTGGCGCAGATAGTAGCAGGGCGAAGAAAAGATGTCGTGGGAGCGGAGGTCGTGGACATACATACGTCGCTCGCCGCCCTCCTCGCGGATTACGGCCACATTGTTCACGCGGGCGTTGGACGCGAGCCCGCCGGCAGTGGCCAACGCCTCCAAAAGGGTGACCCTGTCGCCCTCCACACCGAATGTACCGTTATGCCCCACGGCGCCCATCACGGTATAATGGAAATTAAGCAGTTCCACGCTCACCAGTGGGTCTTTGATATAGTTGCCGGAGATGATGAGGGCGCGGATAGTGTCGCCCACGCCCTTGAGCGTGAGGCCCTCCACCCTCAGTTTGCCCAGAATGGGGAAGATAATATTTCCCTCACTGTCCACACGATAGCCGTTATCCACCACCCCACTGCCCAGTGTGGCCTGCGTGCTCACCTCTCCGTCGGCGCTCACTTTCATTCCGCCACCTTGAGAATTAAAGGGCACGGCCAATTCGGGTTGCTTGCAACTCACCGTGATTTGGAGGCGGTCGTCGGGGTGTACCACGGCCTCGTGGCGTTTCTCCACCTCAAAACGCTGACCGGCATACATGTCTTGCAGGTAAACAAAGTTCTTACTACTATTACACGAGCACATCAGTAGCATTATCACCGGCAATGTTTTCAAAATTGTCTTCATCATTTATTGATTATCATTGAATTGTATAGGTTATTATGTTATGGACATGGTTTTCGGCCACCACGCAGTTCATCTTCGCCATTGTCCGCGCAGCAGGGTGGCGACTGTGAAGAAGGCCTCGCCCTTTGCGTAGCGCAAAGAAAACGGCAGGCGCTCCGCAAACGCAACCAAGGTTTTCAGTTTATGTGTAAAGGGGCTTTCTGCCCCATTATTGTTTTGGACATCATACTTTCCGAAGTTGCCACCTTTAAGAATAATCCGCGTCAGCGCATCGGGCGCCACCTTTTTATATGCCTGCGGATAATCGCCAGCTCCCTGCGCTTTCCCGCTCCCCATTTGGGGCAAGCAATCGGGGTTAAGGCCCAGCCTTTCTACAAGGAAAGAATGCAGCAAGGCGCTCCAGCGCCAAAGAGATAACTCAAAATAAGCCTGTTGCAGGCGATAGCCGTCCACCATCGGCATCAGCGAATGATAGGCTCTGGCCATATCGCACAGTTGCCGCAGCCCAATTCCCCTGCCCATGACGTGGCGCAGGATATGGGCGTTCAAAAGGACAAGATTCAGCATTGGCGATGGCGCCAATACCGATGTTTTACTATCGCCTGCCAACAAGCTCTCGGCAAAGCCGCATTCCACTTCCATGGTTTCTAAATATTTCTTTGCTTTGGGAGCACAAAGGGCAGCAAAGGCGGCATGGTGCTCCACCTCAATGCCTCTCCACGTATAGCACTCACTGCCATCGGGCGCCGCCGTGGGCGCGATACCTATGTTTCGCAGGATAGCCGTGGCCTTCTCCCGTTCTTGGGGCGAGGAAAAATACAAATCGATGTCGCCCGCCTCCCTCAATAATGGCCATTCATAGAACGAGGCTACGGCCTGCCCCTTCAAAAGCACGGGGTTAAGGCCACGCGAGCGAAACATCCCCACTAATTCCCTGATGGCCTCATTATGCCTAAGCGAGCGAGCCTCTATACGGTCTGTTTCAGCCACCCAGCGAAACAAAATACTATTCGGCGGCAACTGATGGGCGGGCAGCGCAATCAGTCCGCGGTAGGCAATGCCCACCACCGTCTGTTGGCGCGCCATGCGCCACACGTTGCGCCATTCATCGGGCGTCAGCGGCGGGATTTCGCCCCAATCCGGTGTGCGTTCCCACAATCCGGCGCTCACCAGCGCCAGCAGTGCGCGTTCTTCCTTCGTCAAAAGCATATTGGGAGGGGGAATATGTGTAAAATTGGTCGAACCGGTAGGGGCAAATCAGGCTTTGAGGAACGAAATGCCGTGTTATCCGCCCTACAATCGTTGTGGTTGGTAAATCCAATCACAACGATTGATTTCACATTTCAATTCATTGTTATCAATCGGTTTCGATTGCATTCAGCAATCGTTCCGGTTGTAGGGCGGATAACCGCCACCCCACTACAAATAAATTTGTTGCGGGAGCCCCGGAACACGCCGCTACGCGGCTGACCCGCCCCTACAAGTAATATTCCGTGCCGGACAATCTATGTTCCGCCCCCTTAATTCTCCACCAATCCAGCCAGAATCCATTCGTCCAACTGGCGCTTCACATCCCGCAGCGCCACGGGCATCATTACATCATAATCGCGGCACAGGTGCAGAGCCAAGCCTTCCGCCGAGCGCACACCGTCGCCCAAATACCGCCACATACTGGCCGCAGTGGTATTTAGCGAATAGACATCCACCAAATTAAAGTCCTTGCCTGCATCTATGATAATATTCTTGTCTCCTATCCGGCGCAACCGTAGATGTGGGTTTTGTTTCATTCGTGATTGTAAGTTTTATTGTCGTGAGAAATCGGGGTTTTGTCGTACTAAAATTGAAAAATCGCGTGCAAGTTTGCGTTAACAGTGCTGTAACAATAACTAAACAGTACTGTAACAATAACTAAACAGTA
>CAZQVW010000220.1:0-3314 GCA_964596865.1 uncultured Bacteroidaceae bacterium | reverse complement strand
TAATTCCGCAATATGTAGCCGTAATTCCGCGAAAAACATTTGCGAACGGGGTTTTTATTACGCGAAGAATATTGTTCCTTGCCTAAAAAATGATGATGACGCCGTACTAAAATCAAAGAAGGTGCAGTACCGTCTACGGAAAATATAGGAAAACGGCAAACCGATTTGCAATTAATCTACAAGTTTCTATAAATGCTACAAGTCCATTTCCAAAAGAACGGGGCAATGGTCGGAACCGAAGACGGAGGACAGGATTTGCGCGTCTTTCAACTTTGGCAAAAGGGAATTTGAGATTAGAAAATAGTCGATACGCCAACCGGCGTTCTTTTCGCGTGCGTGGAAACGATACGACCACCATGAATAAGCCCCTGCGAGTGTGGGATTGAGGTGGCGGAAGGTGTCGGTGAAACCGCTATCGAGCAGTTGCGTGAATTTTTCGCGCTCCTGGGGTGTGAATCCTGCGTTATGAACGTTGGTCTTTGGGTTTTTGATGTCAATTTCGTGGTGGGCTACGTTCATATCGCCGCAGATAATGACAGGCTTCGTGCGGTTGAGCTCGAGCACATAGGTGCGAAACTCATCGTCCCACGCCATACGGTAATCCAAGCGGCGCAGACCGTCCTGCGAATTGGGCGTATAGACGGTTACATAGAAAAAGGTGGGGTATTCCAGGGTAATAACGCGGCCCTCGTTGTCGTATTCCGGTTTGCCCATCCCGAGGCGGACGCTTTGGGGCTCCGGAATCGAATAAACGGCCGTACCGCTATAGCCTTTCTTCTCGGCGTAGTTCCAATAACTGTGGTAGGAGGGAAATTCCAAGTCCAATTGCCCCGCCTGCATCTTTGTCTCCTGCAGCGAGAAGACATCTGCGTGGAGATTGCTGAAAACATCGGCGAAACCTTTGCCCACGCAGGCGCGTAGGCCGTTGACATTCCATGAAATGAAGCGCATGATGTGGATTTTAGTGGCTTTGGTATGCAAAAGTAGGGAAAGTTTGTCTAACTTTGCAGGAAAGAGAAAAATTTTCCACTTCAACGATACAGATTTTCAATGAGACAATATAAAAATATACTTATCGCACTGCTATTGCTGACGCTCATCGGTGCTCTGCCCTCCACAGCGCAGGTTTCAGTGGACAAGAAAAGTCAGAATTTGGGCGCCTTGCGCCTGTATTCGCAGAACGTGAGCACGTTTACCCTCAAAAACACCACCTCGCGCCCCATCGAGATAACCAAGATTGTTTGCTCGTCATCGGTGATGGACGCCGTGAGCGACCGCACCACCATCCCCGCCCGAGGAGCGGCCGTCATCACAGTTACCGACCGCGCCGATTTGGTGGGCCGCTACACGAAGGCGGTATATGTCTACACCTCAGCGGCGCAGAAGCCCGTAACTCTCACGCTGAAGGGGCGCGTTTTCCTCGATCCCGACCTGATGATGCAATTTAGCGGCGAGGAAAACGAAGAAGACAATTTCTCCGTGGACTATGGCGACCTCTCGTTCAGCACAGACAACATTGAATTTGATTATGTTAACGATGGCGATATAGTGAGCAAAACTATCTTTGTTACCAATAAGGGCAGTGAACCCTGCAAGCCCAACCTCCTGCACCTCCCGTCCTATCTTAGTGTCAAGGCCACCCCCGCAGAACTTAGGCCGGGCCGCAAGGGATACCTCACTGTAACGCTCGACAGCCGAAAGCTCAACCATAATCTGGGATTGACGCAGGATGTGGTCTACGCCAGCAGTTTTGAGGGCGAGAATGTAGCGCCAGACAAGGAAATCCCCGTTTCGATAGTGCTTTTTGACACTACCACCGTTTTGCGCTCCAATATGGCACCGGAAATCAGCCTTAGCACCAACGAGCTACGCCTGCCGAAATCCAACAAGGCCAAGTTGCGCGGCACGGTCACCATTTCAAACACCGGTCATTCCCCACTGGAGATAAAATCCCTGCAGGTATTTCATCCCGCGGTAAATGTCTCGCTACCCAAGACCACGCTGGCCCCAGACGAAAAGGTGCAGATGAAGGTTACCCTCGTCCGCAAATACTTTGATCGCTCCACAGCGCGCCATCGTATTCTTATGATTACAAATGATTACCGCAATCCAGTTGTCCTAATCTCAATCTTGCATTAATTTCTTTTGCTATGCACCACCCCGAAAACGATTCCGAATACCAAGGACTGAAAGTGGAGACTTCGCCCACCTCTCCGGGCAATATCAATCCTTATATGACGCGCTCGCCACGTGCCCAGCGCCGCCAATTCAGTGTTGGCGAATATGTGGAGGGCATACGCAAGGGCGATGTAACTGTTTTGAGCCGCGCCGTTACCTTATTAGAAAGCAAGCGTCCCGAACACGAGGCCATGGCGCAGGAGGTAATAGAGAAATGCCTGCCCTATGCCGGAAATTCCATCCGCATAGGCATCAGCGGTGTGCCCGGCTCCGGCAAAAGCACCAGCATCGACGAGTTTGGAGTCTATGTGCTCAACAAATATGGCGGAAAATTGGCGGTATTGGCCATCGACCCCTCCTCCGAGCGCACCAAAGGATCCATCCTCGGCGACAAAACCCGAATGGAGAAGCTCTCCGTCCACCCCAAATCGTTTATACGCCCCAGCCCCACCAGTGGCGAACTGGGCGGCGTGGCGCGCAAGACCCGAGAGACCATCGTACTATGCGAAGCTGCGGGCTACGACAAGATTTTCATCGAGACAGTGGGTGTGGGCCAGAGCGAAACTGCCTGCCAATCGATGGTGGACTTCTTTTTGTTGATACAATTGGCCGGTACGGGCGATGAACTGCAAGGTATCAAGCGCGGAATTATGGAGATGGCCGATGCCATCGCGATTAACAAGTGCGACGGCGATAATGTGGAGCGTTGCCAATTGGCCGCGGCGCAATTCAGAAGCGCCCTTCACATCTTCCCACTGCCGGAAAGCGGTTGGGCGCCGCGCGTCTACACCTACAGCGGATTTTATGGCCTCGGCATCAGCGAACTATGGGACGGCATCTACGAATACATCGACTTTGTGAAGAAGAACGGCTATTTTGAACGCCGCCGTCGCCAGCAAAATCTCTATTGGATGTATGAGACCATCGACCAGCGCCTGAAAAATTCTTTCTATCAAGATCCGGAGATGCCCGTTCGCCTCCATCAAGCCGAGCAGGACATCCAGGAAGGCCGCCAGACCTCTTTTATGGCCGCCCACCGCCTTTTAGAATATTATTTTGCCAAGATGAAGGACAAACATTAAGCGTTTGCAATTTTATTAACAATTATCACGGCCGCCCATTGTGGCGGCTTTTTT
>CAZQVW010000219.1:0-3364 GCA_964596865.1 uncultured Bacteroidaceae bacterium | reverse complement strand
CGTGAATTTCTCCGGCGACAAGCGTTGTATCGACGGCTGGAAGGTGGAGGAATGAAGCCTCTTTTCTTCATTGACTCATCTGCCACTAAAAACACGAGGCGAAACTATCTGCTATCCTACTTTTTCATTAAATAGCTAAAAAATATAGGAAAGATTTTGTTTTATCAAAAGAAAACACTACCTTTGCAGTGCTTATAGGAAGTGGGAGACCCAAGCGGGTTTCTCACTTTTTTAGAATTGAAACAACGACAGCAACCAAAAACGACACTCTTCCAGCCTATAAAAACATGATTGACAAACAAAAAGTGGAAGCCATAGTAGGAGATTGGCTTGTGGGCAAAGATTATTTCCTTACAGATGTGCAGGTGAGCAACGACGACCGCATTGTGGTGGAGATAGACCACAAGGACGGTGTATGGATTGACGACTGCGTAGAGTTGAGCCAGTATATCGAAGCCCACTTGGATAGGGAGGAAGAGGATTATGAGTTGGAGGTGGGCAGCGCCGGTATAGGCCAGCCCTTCAAGGTGATGCAACAATATCTTAATCACGTAGGCGATGAGATAGAGGTGCTAACAGTGGCCGGACAAAAGCGGCAGGGAATACTTATAAGCGCAGACGCAGACGAGATTGTGGTGAATGTAAAAACAAAAGTAAAACTAGAAGGCAGCAAGCGCCCAAAAACAATCGACGTAGCCAACACCATCCCCTTGTCAGAGATAAAAGAAACACGCGCAGTGATAAGTTTCTAACTTGATTCTGAAAAAACAAATACATTATATACCAATGGCAAAGAAAAAAGAAGATACAGCCAGTTTGATTGACACGTTTGCCGAATTTAAGGAGACGAAAAGTATTGACGTGGCCACAATGGTGGGCGTGTTGGAAGAAAGTTTCCGCAACGTGATAGCCAAGATGTATGGCTCGGACGACAACTATGATGTCATCGTCAATCCCCAAAAAGGCGACTGTGAGATTTATCGCAACCGCGTTGTGGTGGAAGACGGAAACGTAGAAGATCCCAACCGGCAAATCGCACTAAGCGAAGCTCGCAAAATAGCTGATGACTATGAGGTAGGAGAAGATGTGAGCGAGAAGATTGATTTCGCAAAGTTTGGCCGCAGAGCTATCCTCAACCTTCGCCAGACGTTGGCCAGTCGTATCCTGGAATTGGAGCACGATGCCTTATATAATAAGTATAAAGACAAAGTAGGTGAAATTGTCAGCGGTGAAGTCTATCAAATATGGAAGAGCGAAATGCTCCTTGTGGACGATGAAAATAATGAACTGATAATGCCGAAAAGCCAGCAGATTCCAGGCGACTTCTTCCACAAAGGCGACATTGTAAGAGCCGTGGTATGGAAAGTGGACAACCAGAACAATAACCCAAAAATTCTTCTATCGCGCACTGCTCCCGAATTTTTGCAGCGCCTACTTGAAGCCGAAGTACCTGAAATCAACGATGGCCTCATCACTGTACGCCGCATTGCCCGCATCCCAGGCGAGAGAGCCAAAATTGCCGTAGAAAGCTACGATGACCGCATTGCTCCGGTGGGAGCCGTTGTGGGCGTGAAAGGTAGCAGAGTGCGCGGAATCGTGCGCGAACTGCACAACGAGAATTTGGACGTTATCAATTATACATCCAACGACTCGCTGTTTATTCAGCGTGCATTAGCTCCGGCAATTATAAGCAGAATCGAATTGGATGAGGAAAACAAGACAGCTCAAGTACATCTTCAGCCCAAAGAAGTATCACTGGCCATTGGACGCGGCGGCCTAAATATAAAATTGGCAGATATGATTACAGGCTACCACATTGACGTGTACCGTGATGCAGAAGAAGAATACCCCGAGGAAGAAGAGACTGATATTTATCTCGACGAATTTACCGATGAGGTAGACAATTGGGTGATTGATGCACTCAAGAAAGCTGGATACCAGACAGCACGACAGGTGATGGCAGTGTCTCGCGAAGAGCTGGCAGATGAAGCCGATTTGGAGTTGGCTACCGTGGATGATGTATTGCGTGTACTCAACGATGAGTTTGCCAAAGATGATGACTATGCAAATACATCTACTAATACTAACGATGCCTCTCAAGACGCCACTACCACCGATAAAACAAACGATACGTCAAGCGAAGATGTTGCTGACGAAAATACTACTGAGAACGACACTGTAAAGGCAAAACCTTCCACACCCGAAGTGGCGGAAGCAGACAACACTCAAACACCTGCAACCAATTCCGCGAACCCAGATACGGCCAACTCTTAATTCAATTTATAACCGAGGCCTCTAATAATCTGCAAATCATCTCATCAGTCAACATCGACCAATAATCTCGACACAACAAACAGCTACCAAATCACGAAGAATGAGCGTAAGAATAAGTAAAGTATTAAGAGAATTTAACATAGGCCTACAGACATTAGTGGATCTGTTAGCCAAAAAGGGTATCGAGGTAAGCGACGACCCCAACGCCAAGTTGTCTGACGAGGCATACAAGGTGGTGTGCGCCGAGTCTATCAAAGACAAGAACCAGAAGCAGACTGTGGAAAACATGATTATGCAGCGCGCTTCGGAGAAAGAAAAGAAAGCCGCATTACAAAAGCCCACACCTAAGCCTGTAGAAATAAAGACAGAGGTGCCCGAGGGTCCTGTATTTAAGACCGTGGGACATGTGGATCTCAAAGCGCTGTCTGGCCACAAGTCCAAGGCTGAAGCAAAGTCGCAGAGCGAGCCACAGAAAACAGTTAAGACAGAGACGCCCAAACCGGTAGCGCCAGCCAAGCCACAAGCCGAGGCAAAACCAGCGACAGAAAAACCAACAAAAACAGAATCTGTTACAGCGCACACAACAGAAAAAACTAATATCAATACTGCGTCCGCTGTCTCACAAACAGCAACAAACGCCTCCACACAAGAGGACGAAAAGACTAACGGCAAAGATAATAAAAACGAGGGTATTGCCTTATCTACAAAACAAAGCAAGACTCAGAGTGAATCCACCGATTCTACATCTGGAAAGGACAATATAACTACCACAAAGAGTACGCCGACAGCAAAGCCGAGCCCCGAAGCTACAACAATTGTTTCTTCCGCTCAAGCCACAACGCCTGCAACAACTCCGGCCCCAGAGAAATCTGAAATACAAGACGATGGTATTTTCCGCCCCACGACGACCCCAGAGTTGGCTGGCACAAAGGTTGTGGGACACGTAGACCTTTCTGCAATCAATGGTTCTACACGCCCGCCTAAAAAGTCTAGAAAAGACCGCGAAAAGGAACGCAGAGAAAGACAGCAAGCAGCCAATGGCGGCGACAAGAAAAAGCGCAACCGCATCCCTGCAGGCAAGGTGGACATA
>CAZQVW010000218.1:0-3396 GCA_964596865.1 uncultured Bacteroidaceae bacterium | reverse complement strand
TAATAATATATCGCGTGCACCAGTCTGCCCCTTAAATAGTTCTGCGGCCTCGGGATTCTCTATAAAATTTATTTCCACAAAGTTTTCAAAGCATTCCTTTCCCACTCGCCGTATGGAATAGGTCTTTCCCACCTGCCTTGCCCCTGTTACAAGCAAGGCGCGACGGTCATTGAGTATACTGTCGCGGATTATATCATCGGCCTTACGTGCAATCATCTGTTTTTATTGATTTAATAGTTGTCTTTTGCCGTTCATACCGCAAAATTAGGGCTTTTTGTTTGAAAACAAGATGTTTACGGGGGATATTTGCACTTTTCCAAGGCAAAATGGGGGCTTTTCTTACACTTTTCCAAGCCAAAAAAGGGCCTTTTCCTACACTTTTCCAATTTTTAGTGCAAGAAAAGGCCGTTTTAGGGTTGTAATAATTCCGCTACAACTTCACATTCACATCTATTCCTACCTGAAGGGGGCGACCCTTTTGGGCGAAAGCGCGGTTCATCGACTGGAAATAGAAGGACTGGTAGTGCTTATTTAGGAGGTTGGCGCCCCAGAGGTTTACGCTAAACAGACCGAAATCCACGCGGGCGTGAGCGGAGAAAGTGGTGTAGAGTGATTGCGAGGCATCGTTGCTCTCTGTCCAATAGATGCGGCCTGCTCCGCTCATTGTGGCCCCGATAGTGAGTTCGGGCGCGGCAAGGCGCGCTTTCCCTGCATCGTTGCGACGGGCATTATTGCCGTAGGGTGAAGCGTTGGCACCGTCATCAGAGCGACTAATCACTTTCCAATCGGCACCGGCGCTGAGCGTATGGCGGGGGATGAAGGGCACGCGCTTATGCGTATAATCATTGCCATTACCGGCGTCATAGCTCGTGAAGATGGCGTAAGTATAACCGTAATTAGTGAACAGCAGGAGGTTTGATGTGGCCTGCAGATTAGCCGAGGCCTCTATGCCCCAATTCCGGCTGCGTCCGGCGTTGTCCATCATGCGCCCGAGGCCATTTGGCGAGAAGCGCGCTATCTGCTGATTGCGCACTGTGGAGAGGAATACGTCGGCATCGAGGCGGAGCGCACCGTCAAAGAGCGAGAGTTTCGTGCCCAATTCGTAAGTCCACGAATATTCGGCTTTATATTTCACTGTGTGCCTCACATCCACCTCCTGCGGCTGCGGCATCTGGCCGAGCCCGCTCTGAATCATGTTGATAACGGTGGCGGGCATGCCCATAGCGGCATAGCGCTCCAGCGTTTGGTTTACGCCGTCCTTAACGCCCTGCATCATAGCGCCTTGCAATCCGCTTTGCAGGAGGTCGGAAAACATTTGGACGTTGTATCCGCCGGAGCGGTGGCCCTTGGCAACAGAGGCGTAGATGGCGATGTCTTTTTGGGGCTGGTATTGCAGGGCGAATTTGGGCAGGAGCTCCCAGTGGTCGTCATTGATATGGCCTTGATAGGTGGTGGCGGCCGTCATATCGGTAAGGCGCAGGGGCATCCTTCCGCTTTGCATCAGAAAGGAGTAAGGCAGGGAGGCGGGAGCGTTGTAAGTCAAGGAATTATGCTCGTAATCCAAGCGCAACCCGATGGTGGCCGACAGTTGGTCGCAGAAACGGAGGGTGGACTGGTGGAAAGCGGCCGCATTGGTCACCGGCGTTTGGAAACACCCGCCGGTGGAGAATGTGGGGGCGTCCAGATTGACACCCATAAAGGATATACCGCGGGCGGAGAGGTCGGGCATATAAGAATTGATGGTGTTTTGCAGGAATTTTACCCCGTCCGGTCCAAAATGGACGGGGCCATCCGTGCGCAACCACTGTTTGGAGAGCGCCAGTCCGTTTACCCACTGCCAAAAACGCCTGCCGTTGCTCTTTAACGTGAGTTCCTCGCTCAGGGTGGTGAGCTTCTGCTTCTGCATGAGGGTATAGAGCGAATCTGGCAGGAAGTCTTGATCCATAAACATGCGGTCTTCCAGGTGTTGGAACCCGGTAACGGCGTTAAACGTGAAAGACGGTGCCACGTATTCCACATTCAGTCCGCCATTGAGCATTCCGCGGCGATAGGAGCTCTTCTGATTATTGGATATGTGGCCAATCCAATCCTTGTGAGTCTCTTCGCCCTTAATCTGGCCGAGGTAATAATACGGATAGCCGCACTCGTGGGTATAATCATAGTTCAGCGAGAGGTCGAGCTTCCATCCATCGGCGGGTTTGAAGATGCCGCGCAAACGGCCTCCGCCGCTTTCTATTCTGTCCTGCTGCTGACCGCTATATGCATTCTTAAAGAAACCGCTACTGCCATCGTAATACCCGCCCGCACTGAAAGCGAACTTTTGGGAGACGCGATGATAGTGGGTAACAGAGGCGTGGCGCCGAAGATCCTTACTGCTAATGCCGAATTTGACGTCTGTGCCCTGATAAGAGAAGGGCGAGCGCGTGTGAATGCTGATTAGACCGCCCATTGAGTTGCGGCCATAAAGTGTGCCCTGCGGGCCGCGCAGCACATCAATGCGCTCAATGTCATAGAACGGGAAATCAAAGGCCGACTTGTCGAAGTACGGCACATTATCCACATACAGAGCCACGGCGGGCGCGTTGATCCTCGACCCTATACCTCTTATATATATAGCGGAGGTGAGGCGCGACCCATAATCCGGCACAAACAAGTTGGGCACGGCCATACTAAGGCCCTTCAGTGAGCGCACTTGCAATCGTTCCATGTCGTCCTGCCCCAAAAGCGTCACTGCCGTGGGCTGGCGCTTGAGCTTACCGCTCTCTTTGGGCGTAGAGATAATCTCCACCTCCTCAATATCAATCACTCGCATGGTGTCGGTGGGCGTCTGCCCGTCCTCCACATTAGCTGTGGCGGTAAGGGCGAAGCAGGCGGCACAAAGAAAAGGGAAAAAGTGTGTTTTCATCTTCGTTGGTTTTTAGTGAAAAGGAAAAAAGTGTGTTTTCTTCTTCGTTGATTTTTAGTGCAAAATTACATTGCTCCTTCTGCGCCCACAATCATCATTTATTATGATTTTAGAGCACCATTTTAAGATTAGGATGGCGCATTTCCGCAGAGTTTATATGTAGGGGCGAATCAGATATTGCAAAATGCGATGCCGTGTTATCCGTCCTGCAATCGTTCAGATTGCTAAATGCAATCGGAACGATTGGCCTATATCTCGTATAACCGCTTTCCAACCGTTCCGGTTGTAGGGCGGACAACCGCCACCCCACTCCAAATAAATTTGTCGCGAGGCCCTTGGACACACCGCTACACGGCTGATCCACCCATACCGACTTAATCAAATCATGTCTCCATCTAACACGCAAAAATCCCCCCGTACCGTGCAAAAGTCCCGCGATAGTTTGCGTTAACAGTACTGTAACAATAACTAAACAGTGCTGTAACAATAAC
>CAZQVW010000217.1:0-3502 GCA_964596865.1 uncultured Bacteroidaceae bacterium | reverse complement strand
CTATTTTGGAGACAAGTAATCTCGTCTTCGCTAAGCCGCGAGAACGCAACGGGGGATGAATACTATTTGCCAATAATATCCCACGAATGTTCAAAAAGCTGTGCAATCTGTTGTGTTCCTTTGTTTTTGCGTGACAGGTGGTACTCAGAATAATCACACTCTTGCGCTTTTGTGAGAGACGATTGAATTACGCCTGTATATCTGCTGGCAAGGAGAAGAAAAGAGAGAATGGATTGAGCTCGGGTAGGGTGGGCTGCCAATGCTGGGAGAAAGTCCACATCACATCTTCTTCTGAGCCGCAGATTTCTTCGTCTATCAGATGGTAGCGATAGAGTAGGGGGATGAAGGGGCGCACGCTGTCAGCGCCAGCGGGGGCGGCTTCGCCCACAAGAATGCTCATTATCTCTTTGTCTGCCATCTGTTGCGGTAGAGTCGCGTGATTGTCTTGCGGATAATAGACGCTGGCGCACTGGGAATGTTCTATAGTTGTCAAATGTGATTTCTCGTCCGTTTCTCCTTGGTTGAAATCGTCTATGTATGCTTCCAATATTTTGCGGAAAGCGGTGTCGCTCTCTTTGTAAATCGCCTCGTTTTGGGGACTACCATATTTTGCTGAAGCGCAGATAGTGCCAAGCCATTCCAGTGCAATCTCTTTTCCGCGATGGTAGAGACTGCGCTCCAGCAGATAAGGTTTTAGGTGCGCGGGGTGGGCGTAGCAGAAATGCCACATGGCGGGAAAAATTGAATCGCGGCCGTGATTCTCGCCCAGATTATAATCGATGATGTCGTCTGTCTGGCGCAATATCTCCAATATCACTTTGAGAAACTCCGTATCTTTCGTGTATGGCGTGTAAAGCAAAGAGAATCTTAGCGCGTTGGCAATGATATTGCTGTTCACTCCGGTGTCTGCAGCTAATTGTGTGGAATCTTTGCCATGTTGCCGACCAATTTCGCGCAGGATAAGTTGCTGGAGGTCGGACAACGTGTCGGCGGGCAAGTTGGCCATAAAGGAATAGATGCGAGGGGTCATGTCCTCGGCGTCTGTGCTCACAATGGCCTCTATCTCAGGGTATTTCAAGTTGATTTGTTTGGGATAATGTGTCTGCATGCGTTTAGCAATCTGGGTGTTAGTTGAAAAACTCAAATTTTTCCTTAAAAATACCTCCGTAGGCGATAGTCATATTGCCCATGCCCACCACCAGTTTGCGGTCTCTTTTGTGGCGGACATAGTAGCCGGTCTGTCCTTTCAACACGCCGGTGAGAATTCTGATTTTAGCGCGTCCCTGAAAGGTGGATAAGGGATTGTCTAAGTAGGTGATTGCGGTGGGATTTGCGTCAGCCACGCTCATAAACACGCTCATTTCCTTTGCAGGTATCTGTGCTGGCGTACCGGTGGCCTTGTCGTTCACCAAATGGTATTCTGTCAGCCAGTTAGTTAAATACGTTTTCACCATTTCTGTCCGTCCGTGCAGGAATATGATGCCGATGGGTGTAATTACTCTGTCTTCTACCGGTTCGTTATTCTGGGGAGAGATTTTATACGCTTGCGATTCGTGGACAAAGCAGCCAGGGATAAAGCTGCCGTTCTCCATTGTGGCCGCCACCTTCTTGTATTTTTCTATAAACTTGTTCGTGCTCGCGGGATTGATGCGGATATAGCCCCACGGGTCGTCATCGTTTATAATCGTTCCTGCAGATATTTCCATCGCCAATTTCAGAGCTATTTCTTTTCTCCCCAAAATTAGTTGTTCCAATTTTGGGTTTCACAGAAAAGGAGAGACACTTGTTTTCGTCATAACCTTATCTATAGACTTTATGATGAGCAAGCTATCCAGCGTTGCTTACCACTGTCTTTCTATATCTTTTGTGCGGGCGGATTGCGGAAGTCTGCTTTCCTGCACCCCGCTGTTGTATGTCCTGCACCTCATAAGTTGTGTTTCTTCTTTGTTTTCGTCTTTCTCTATTTTAGAGAGGTACGTGGTAAATGGCAATCTTGCATAGTGGAAACCCTTTATTTGTCAGACAAATCCGGAATTTCGCTCAACAATGCAACAAATCACGGCAAAGTTACAAAAACTATTTTAATATAGCAAAGGAATATTATTTTTTGTTCTTTTCTTTTGTAAATCTTTGGCCCTGCAAACGCCCACTACTAAAAGGAATGGTACGTAAAACAATATTTTTTTCCGAGCTTGCACAAATATACTTATTGGTGCTCAAAAACGTACCTCTCTAAAATAGAGAAGTACGTTTGTTTTAGCTTTCCTTGTTGTTCTTTGTGTCTGATTGAAAGGGAAATTTGGTATTTATTATGAGTTAGGCGAGTTATTTTAGGGATTTCAGTACTGTTGCGTTGGCTTTATCCAGTTCGTTTATATCCAGTTCGTCCAAATAAATGCGGGTGGTCTTCTCTGAATCGTGGCCCATGCACCTACTGATTACAGAGATTGGTACATGGTTGGCTTTCGCTGCGGTAGCCCACGAATGGCGTGCCACATACATGGTGAGGGGGGCGCTTAGTCCCAGCAGGCGACCCAGATGTTTCAGATGGATGTTCACTCTATGAGAGGCTGAACGGTATTGCCGGCGAGAGGTGGCATAGTCGGTTGATGAAAGGATTGGCAATAGATAGTCGCTGCTGCAAAGATGAGAATATTTTCCTACCACCTGTTCCATCTCCGCCATCCATTTCATGGTGAGGAGCTGCGCAGTCTTGCTGCGGCGGTAGGTGAGATAACCGTTCTCCAGGTTGCTTTGCCGTAGGTAGGCAATATCTACAAACGACATGCCTCGCGTATAGAAAGCGAACATAAACATATCTCGAGCGAAGGTCATACGTGGGTTGTTGTGGAGGTCGCAGTTTTGTATCTTTCTGATGTCGTGGATGTTGATGGCGCGCTTGATTGTTTTCTCCACACCGGTGTAGACTCGCTGGAATGGGTTGTGGCCCTGCGGCGCCATAGCCTCATCGATGGCCTTATTATAGATGGCGTGTAGGTTGCGCATATAGAATGATGATGTGTTGCGACTAACATTAGCGCTCATCCAATCCTCAAACGCCTCCATAAGCTCGGGTGTGAGCTCGCTAAACGGGATGTTTGTCTTTTGGTAGAAGTCTTTGAACTTGTTAAGCGAAGTGCGATACTTCTCCGCCACGGGTTTGTGGGCGCGTTGCATACTGTTTATCAACTGTTGGGCGTAGCCAATAAATCCTCCGTCCAGAGATGTGTTGGACGCATGGAGCAGCGGCAGTCCTGTTTTGTTTTCTTTGTTTGATGACGTTATTGTCGTGGTGTTTGTATTTATCATGTTTTGTTAATTAAAAGGTTGTTGGATAATAACGGATTTTTTGTACATAGGCAATCAGTTGATTGAACCGGTTGGAGCTGGTTTTATACCGTCCGCGAAATTGTGCTTCAATATTTTGAAATTCATATTGTTATGGGCGTTGCTAATCTGCTGGCGGGTATAAATCACCCTCAGATTTTCGTTCCTCAAATTT
>CAZQVW010000216.1:0-3502 GCA_964596865.1 uncultured Bacteroidaceae bacterium | reverse complement strand
TAATCATGGCAATAATAGAGAAGTCAGGGCCACTATTGGAGGTGTTGATTCAGACTTTCCCCCAAAAGAGTCGCTCTAAAATAAAGCAGATGCTCCATAATGGGCGAATACGCGTGGACGGCAAGATACAAAAGCAATTTGATTTCCCCATAAACAAGGGTAGCAAGATAGAAATAGGCGAGGCTCAGGTGCCGGACGCAATGCCGCCCAAGCGCTTCTTGAGGATTGTGTATGAAGATAGGTATCTGGTGGTGATAGAAAAACGCCCTGGCATCCTCTCTATGGCTACTTCCCACCATTCCTTGTGCTTGAAGGATTTGCTTGACAATTATTTCGAGCGCACTCACCAGCGTTGCCACGCTCATTTGGTGCACAGGTTGGATCGCGACACTTCCGGGCTTATGCTTTTTGCCAAGAGCAGGGAAGTGCAACAGTTGTTCCAAGAAGATTGGAAGGGCATCGTATTCGACCGCCGCTATGTGGCTGTGTCGGTGGGCCATTTCCCTAAGACCGAGGGCACTATCCAAAGTTATCTGAAAGACAACAAGCAATATTTCACTTACAGTTCGCCCGTGGACAACGGTGGCAAGTGGGCTGTTACGCATTACCGCGTGTTGGAGCGTGGTGGGGAGAATGACCTCGTGGAAGCGCGGCTGGATACTGGTAGGAAAAATCAAATCCGTGTGCATTTCGCCGATTTGGGCCACCCTGTGCTGGGAGACAAAAAATACGGCGCCTTACCGGATGTTCAATCCAATAAGACGCCGTATGAGGGTGATAATACATTATATAATAAGGGCGGTGCGCTATCTAAAGACGGCGGTGCACTATCTAAAGATTGCCGTGCACTATATAAAGGTGGCGGTGCGCCGCATAAATCCGAGGGCAGATTGTTGAAAACAGATAGGATGCCGCATAAGGTGGATAGCGCTACGCCAAAAGAGAGCGGGCGACTGTTTCTCCACGCCTACAGGCTGTATTTCATCCACCCCGTTACGGGTGAAGAGCTCCATTTCGATACCCCTGTGCCAAAAGATTTTCTGAAAGAGGTGGGTATCGCTCGTTAATGCGAAGCAATTGTTCCTTAACTCGGGGCTATCGCTCGTTAATGCGAGATTTTTGAACGAACGGATTAGCATTAAAAACGTGTAGAGGCGGTGTTTTAATTTCGCGCGTAGATAAAATGTTGTTGTATAGGTGTATATAAGCAATAATCTAACGCGTAACGTTCTTCACGCCCTTCACGGTTTTCAACTTCTTGATGATGCCGTCCAATTGGTGGGTGTCGTTCACCATAACGGTGAGCGTGCCGCGGAAAAGACCGTCATTGCTGTCTATACGAAAAGCTCGGATATTCACTTGCTCCTCCTTACTTAATATAGACGTGATATTGTTTACCACTCCCAGGTTGTCCTGTCCCACAATATGCAGAACGATGGGGTAGGTGGCGCCCACTCTTTCTCCTGCCCAGCGAGCTTTCACTATACGGTAGGGATATTTCGCCTTCATCGTGGCGGCATTGGGGCAGTTGGTGCGATGGATGCGTATTCCCTTGTTGATGGTGATGAACCCAAAGATGTCGTCGCCATAAACAGGGGAGCAACAGTGCGCAAGGGTGTAATCCAAGCCCTTCACATTGCGGTCTATCACCAGTTCCTCGTTTTTGCCGGCTCCAAGAGCGTTGTTGCCACCGATATTGCCCTCGTTGAGCACAAATTCGTCTGCCTTATGGAGCGGCACCTGTGTATCGGCCTCACCTTTCTCGCGGCTCACCACCTGCTGGTAGGTCTCGATTATCAGATTGATGTCGAGCTGGTTATTATCCACGCGTATATAAAAATCGTTCACATCCTTATACCCCAATTTGTGGATAACGGTGTTCAGTGTGTTGGGATTTAATTCTATATGGCGATTATGGAATTTTCGCTCCAGCATCTCCTTGGCCATGCCGGTTTGACGGGTTCTGATTTCGTTGAGCGATTGGCGTATCTTGCTTTTAGCTCTGCCCGTTACCACATAATCCAACCACGCCGGCTTGGGCGTTTGGGTGGGCGAGGTGAGAATTGTTACTTGATCACCGCTATGTAGCTGTCGCCGCATAGAGGCATTTCGCCCATTCACGATGGCGCCTGTGCAATGGTCGCCAATATTGGTGTGGATACTGTAAGCAAAATCCAATACCGTGGCTCCTACCACAAGGCGATGGAGGTCGCCCTTTGGAGTGAAGACATAAACCTCGTCTGTCTTGAGGTCGGTATGCAATTGATCCATCATGGCCATCGCATCGCCTTCATCGCGAGTGGCTTCCAGTGCGTTGCGAATGGCGGAAAGCCAAGTGTCGATGCCCTTCTCGCCCTGCTTCACTCCCTTGTAGCGCCAATGGGCCGCCAATCCGTGTTCGGCTATGTCGTCCATGCGCTCTGTGCGTATCTGCACCTCCACCCACTTATTCTCGGGGCCAAGTACGGTGATATGCAGGCTCTCGTATCCATTGGATTTGGGCACAGACAGCCAATCCCTTAGCCTTTTGGGGTTAGGCTGATACATATCCGTGATAATGCTGTAGGTCTGCCAGCACAGTTGTTTCTCTTTGTCAATGGGTGCGCTCAAAATGATGCGTATGGCAAACAGGTCATACACTCCCTCGAAGGGGCAATGCTGCTTCTGCATCTTCTGCCAAATGGAATGGATACTTTTTGTGCGCCCCTTGATATGGAATTTTAATCCCTGGGCCTCCAGTCGCTTCTGAATGGGCCCAATAAAAGCCTCGATGTAGCGGTCGCGGTCTTTCTTGGTGGAATTGAGCTTCTCCTTGATATGGTAATAGGCATCGTGGTTAAGGATTTTCAGAGAGAGGTCTTCCAATTCGCTCTTTATGGTGTAGAGGCCTAATTTGTGGGCCAGCGGAGCGTAGAGAAATGAGGCTTCTTTGGCGATACGCTCAATAAATTCTGGCGTATAGGTCGGGATGTTTTCTACATCGTGCTCTTCTTTACTATCCGAGCGCAAAATGCTCATTTTCCGCATCATATTCACGCAATCGGCAATCATAATCAAGATTACGCGCATATCTTTTGCGAAGGAGACGAGCAGGTTGCGGAAATTCTCGGTCTCGATGCTGGTGTTCTTTTGGTAAAGGTGGCGGATATTGATTATTCCCTCGATGATGGTGCAAACGCCGTCTCCCATATCCGCTCTGACGGTGGAAATCTGGCTCTCGTCTTTCATAAAAGGCACAATCAGACACGCTTTGATGCCCTCAGGGCTCATTCCGATTTCCTCGCTCACGATAATAGACGTCTCCAATGCCTGCTCCACCTCCTGAACGACATCTTTAAGGGCGAGACCACTGTTTAGACAGGTGTCTTTGATGGCGTTTCTAAGAATATGATACGAGCAGCCCTCGAAGGTGGCAGTTTGAATCGCCCTTAATTGTTTGTAGAGCGAAAGAATACGGGCAGAGGAGGCTGCATCTTTGTCTGGATGCAGGGTAGTATGGTCG
>CAZQVW010000215.1:0-3591 GCA_964596865.1 uncultured Bacteroidaceae bacterium | reverse complement strand
AGCCGCTTGCAGCCGGGCATGTTGTTCTATAACGAGATGCCGGATATGTACTCGCTCATTCTGAACGCCGACCACCCGCTTATCCGCGAAGTGGTGAAAGATATGAAGGCGCAGACCGATAAGGACGTGGAGCCCGTGGAGGCTGAAATCAAAGGGCTCACCGCTCGCCAAAGTGCACTGCGCCAAGAGCAGGATAAAGACCGCGAACATTTCTCCGACGAGATGAAAAAGGAATTGGATAAGTGCGCCACCGACATTCAATCCCAGGAAAATAAGAAAAATGCAATCCTTTCCAAGTTTGCCGAAGACGAGGCCAATATCCGCCATCTGATAGATTTGGCCCTGTTGCAACACGGATTGCTCAAAGGCAAGGACCTCACGGAATTTGTTCAGCGCGCAGTGAGCATGCTGAAGTAAGAATTTTTCAGACGTAACAATATAATGCGTAATGGGCGGTAAGGAAAATTTCAATCCTGCCGCCCATTATTTTGTGGCTTGTGGAAAATAGATTAATTTTGCAGTTACAAATGATTTAACTCCGTTCTGATATGCGTGATTACAAAGATTTGAAAATTGCTGTGGCCGGTACAGGCTATGTGGGCTTAAGTATTGCCACCCTGCTCAGTCAAAGCCATCATGTGGAGGCCGTGGATGTGATAAAAGAGAAGGTGGAACTGATTAATCAGAAGCGCTCACCCATTCAGGATGAGTATATAGAAAAATATCTGAAGGAGAAACCGCTGGATCTCCACGCCACCCTCGACGGGCGCAAGGCCTATTCTGATGCAGACTTTGTGGTTATCGCCGCTCCCACCAATTATGACTCGCAGAAAAACTTTTTCGACACCTCCCACGTGGAGGAGGTGATTGAACTGGTGTTGGAGGTAAATCCCGAGGCGGTGATGGTAATCAAGAGCACTATCCCTGTGGGCTACACCAAGGCCGTGAGGGAAAAATTCAGTTATCGCGAACGCCTGCAGGACGGCACCATGCGCGTGGTTACTCCAAAGATAATCTTTGCCCCCGAATTTCTGAGGGAGAGCAAGGCGCTGTATGATAATCTTTACCCCAGTCGCATCATTGTGGGTTACGATAAAAGTAATCCCGAATTGGAAAGCGCTGCCCACACCTTTGCTTCGCTCATTAAGGGCGGCGCACTGAAGGAAGACGTGCCTGTCCTGTTTATGAACACCACCGAGGCCGAGGCTGTCAAACTTTTTGCAAACACATATTTGGCTTTGAGGGTGAGCTATTTCAATGAATTGGACACTTATGCCGAGATGAAGGGATTAGACACGAAGGCTATCATCGATGGCGTGTGTCTTGACCCCCGTATTGGCACACAATATAATAATCCCTCGTTCGGATATGGCGGTTATTGCCTGCCTAAGGACACCAAGCAGCTCTTGGCCAATTATAACGATGTGCCCGAAAACCTCATCCAAGCCATTGTGGAAAGCAATCGCACTCGCAAGGATTTTATTGCTGACCGCGTGCTGAGGATGGCGGGATATTACAGTTCTAATTCGGCCTATAACGAGGCTACCGAGCACCCCGTTACCATCGGCGTGTACCGCCTCACCATGAAATCCAATAGTGATAATTTCCGCCAGTCCAGTATTCAGGGCGTGATGAAGAGGGTGAAAGCCAAGGGCGCCAAGGTGATAATCTATGAGCCTACTTTGGAAGACGGCACCACATTCTTCGGCAGTTTGGTGGTAAACGATTTGGATAAGTTTAAGACGCAGAGTGATTGCATCATCGCAAATAGGTACGACTCTTGCCTAAACGATGTGCAGGACAAGGTCTACACTCGCGACATCTTCCGCCGCGACTGACAAGAGCACTAAAACAACTATATGCAGGTGAGGGCCTTGTTTTTGTTCTGGCCGAAATAATCGCCTGCCAGCTAAGGACGAAAAGGTATGGAGCGAATACTTGTTACCGGTGCTGCCGGATTTATTGGAAGCAATCTGGTGTTGCGGCTGCTGGCGAGTGAGCCATCGGCCGTGGTGGTGGGCGTGGATAATATGAACGCCTATTATGATGTCAGCATCAAAAAATATCGCCTGAACGAAATCCTCCGTGCCGACAAGCATAAGCGCTTCACTTTTGTGGAGGGCGATATTTCTGATAAGGCCTGCGTGGATAATCTGTTCCATGATTTGCAGCCCGATGTGGTGGTAAACCTTGCGGCACAGGCGGGAGTGAGGTATAGCATCATTAATCCTGATGCTTATATCCAAAGCAATATCATTGGTTTCTATAATATTTTGGAAGCCTGCCGCCATAGTTATGATGAGGGGCACAAAGGCGTGGAACATCTGGTGTACGCCTCCAGTTCCAGTGTTTATGGCAGTAATAAGAAGGTGCCTTATTCCACCGACGACCGCGTGGACAATCCTGTCTCCCTCTATGCTGCCACAAAGAAGAGCAACGAGCTCATGGCTCACGCCTATTCTAAACTCTATAACATTCCCTCCACCGGTCTGCGCTTCTTCACCGTCTACGGACCCGCCGGCCGACCGGATATGGCCTACTTCAAATTCACCAACCGCTTACTAAAAGGCGAGAAGATACAGATATATAATTACGGTAACTGCAAGCGCGATTTCACTTACATCGATGACATCGTGGAGGGCGTCTATCGCGTGATGCAGAGCGCGCCGAAACGTAGGAAAGGCGATGATGGATTGCCTCTGCCGCCATACAAGGTGTATAATATCGGCAATTCCCACCCCGAAAACCTATTGGAATTTGTAGACGTCCTCCAGCAGGAACTTATCAGCGCTGGCGTTTTGCCAAAAGATTACGATTTTGATTCCCATAAAGAACTGGTGGCAATGCAGCCTGGCGATGTGCCTGTAACTTATGCCGACACCGCTCCCCTTGAGCGCGATTTCGATTTCCGACCCTCCACACCCCTTCGCCTTGGTCTCCGCCGCTTTGCCCTATGGTATAAGCAGTTTTACGGATAGGGAGACGTAAAGGCGTGTTCGTTGTTCTTGTTGTGATTGAAACGACAATAACAGTCTGTGTTTGCACACAACGCCATAGTTGAGCCGGTTGTGGCGGGGAGAGGGTGCTATTTCGGGGTAAATCGGGGTGTTTCAAAACGGAATGTGGTGTTCTCAGACTATAAATCATGGTCTTTCTAAAACGAAAAATATGTCTTTCCAAAATTAAATCTTGGTGTTTCCAAAATAAAGTTATAATTTTGCAGCGTAATTTCGCATTGAGGGATTGGCAGTGGCCGTAATTCTGCGAAGATATGCGGATTTATTGGTTCGGTAGCTCAGCTGGATAGAGCAACAGCCTTCTAAGCTGTGGGCCCTGGGTTCGAATCCCAGCCGAATCACCGAGTGAGAAGATGACAAGTGTCTTTTCTTTTGTTAGAGGTGAGCTAAAAGAGCATACGGCAGTAGGATAGGAGAACGATTTTGGCGCACCGCCAACTATTAAGCGTGATAGACTGTTTCGCACACTGTTTATTATTGGCATATTACATTATTAGTATAAGAAAAACCTATTTAGTGCCCTCTGTAATACCAATAAACCGTAATAATAACCCCCAATCATAATATTGTATAT
>CAZQVW010000214.1:0-3608 GCA_964596865.1 uncultured Bacteroidaceae bacterium | reverse complement strand
TACTGTTAACTTATTGTTACAGCACTGTGAACGCAAACTATCTCGGGATTTTTTGGAATTATGACGCGCATTTTTCGCGCCGTGGCGCGAAAAATGCGGCGGAAAACAAAGGAACATTATTGTTAAAGCGGAATGAGCGGGCTTTGCAAGTCTATATGATGTGGAATAACCACAAAATGACGGGCTTTTCTGCGGCCTTAGGCAACGCTCGTACCTTATTATATAGGGCACAACTGCATGGGCAAGACACTTAGGGGCATAAAGCAACATTTTTAGGTAACAAATTTTGGCCAAGACGATAAAAAGCGTTTCCTTTGCCACTTAATTGAAACCTGCGACTCTGTAATACGAAATAATTAGTTCGAAATTCAACAAAACCGCGGCCCATCGCACTTATTGCGAGGCCTTAACAAAAGAAATCACAACAGGAATGCATACCCCAAACAATCTCGCCAGCCGTTCTCTCTCATTTAGGCTCATTTTCTCCTTAATGTATATCCTTATGGGCTCAGCTGCCTACGCCGCCGGCGCTCCCTCCTCGTTTGCCGACCGCAAAGACTCTATCGAGGTGTGGGGCAATGTGAAAGACATGATTTCCGGCGACCTACTGGAGGCGGGGCGCGTGAGCGTTATCGATGAACAGGGAATGGAAGTCGTCAGCGACAGTATCCACCCCAAGCACACCATTAAGTATGGCACGTGGGGATGGGATGTGCCCGCGGAATACCGGTTTAAGTTGCCCCAAGGCGGCAATTACAAGATTATCTTCACAGTGGACGGCTACGCCAACTCCCCGCAAGACCTCATAATCCCCGACCGCCGCTTTAATAAATACGTAACCGAGTGGAACAAGAACTTTGTTCTAATGAAAAAGCCTAAAGAGCACGTCCTCAACGGCGTTACGGTGAAGGCCACGCGAATTAAGATGGTGGTGAAAGGCGATACAGTGGAATATGATGCCGATGCTTTCAACTTGGCCGAGGGCTCTATGCTGGATAAACTGATTGAGGCCATGCCCGGCATGACGCTCAACTCTGACGGCGAAATCTATCACAACGGAAAGAAAGTGGAGAGCCTCCTTGTGAACGGGCGCGATTTCTTTAATGGCGACCCTCAGGCTGCGCTCAAAAACCTGCCCGCCTATACGGTGAAGAAGGTGCAGGTGTATCGCAAAGACGACAACGCCTCTTATCTCATCAGCGACTCTCTGGAGCGAGAGAACAGGAAAAAACTGGTGGTGGACGTGAAATTGAAGAAAGAATACTCCCACGGCTGGATTATCAACAGTGATTTTGCCTACGGCACGGGAGGCCGCTGGAATACCCAGTTGCTGGGCATGTATTTCACCGATGCGTTCAAATTCTATTCCGACCTCAACCTTAACAACGTGGGCGGCAGTATGTGGGGCACCGACAACGGCGACATCTATTCCGATGCCGCCCAGCAGGGCGAGCACATTTATCGCAGTGGGTCAGTGCGCGCCGAATATAATCACCACCTCAACCCCGATGAGGAGTACACCCTGCGCTCGGCGGCCTCGATTTCCCACAACAACGACGACAACAGTCAGATTACTTCGCAGACCACCTACCTCACCGGCGGCGACACCTATTCCCGTATGCGCAACCGCTCCCTTCAGAGCACCACAGATTTCAACACCCGCCATTCTTTTGAACTGGAGAAGAAGAATTACTACATCTATTCCGATTATTTCACCCTCTCATACAATCGCAGTCGCTCCAACGGCGAAAGCCGGAGCGCCACCTTCAGCGCCGACCCCATGGACAGCTATCGCGGCGCATCGCTGGACAGCCTGTATATGCCTATCGGCTCACAGAGGTTGGAACAGATGCTTAATAATCGCGTAAACGACCAGACAAAGGGCGAGCGCAACTCCTTGTCGATGTCCAGTTCGGGCAACACCTATTTCCATTCGCCCCTGTTTGGCAACGATGTGAGCCTGGCCTATTCTTTCAACCGCAATGTCTCCACCGCCCACTCCTACGAGCATTATCTATTGGATAATCGCCAGGCCGGCATCACCGATTTCCGAAACATCTACACCTCCGCTCCCACACGCAACTATTCATTCTCCCTTACCGGCTCCTATGATTTGGCATTCAACAAAGATTACCACCTCAATTTTATTTATTCCTACGACCAAGCCTACAATAAAAACACTTCCGACCGCTATCGACTGGATTCCCTCGCAGGATGGGGCGAAGAGACGGCCCACCACCTCGGCGAAACGCCCTCGATGCGCGATTCCATGCTGCGCGCGCTGGATGTGCAGAACGCTTATCATACTTCCAAGCTCAATCGCACTCACCACTACACCCTCAGCAGCAATATCCCCTTGTGGAAGAACTATTATATGAGTGTAGTCGCAAGTATTGCGGATTATCATTCCGGCGCGTGGGACACCCGCGGCGTCTCACCGTTGCAATCCATTAAGGAGCGCGGGCGCGGGCGCCAGCATACCACCGCTTCCGCCACATACCTTGACCCACAGTTGGCTCTGCGCAGTTGGCAGCGCAACGATAGCGGGCGCGTGATATATTATATGGAGGCTTCCTATTTCCTTTCCCACGCTTTCCGCGATGCAGAGACCCTGCTCAATATCACCGACAACACAAACCCGCTCTTTGTCTCCCTCACAAATCTTTCCCTTCGCGACCCGCGCTCCCACAATGCCCGCCTCGGCTATTCCTACAGCAACGCGCGCCACGTACAGAACTATAATTTCTCGCTGAATTGGAACCTCACCGAGCACGCCGTGGCCAACTCCACCACCTACGACCGCGCCACCGGCATCACCACCTATCGCCCGCGCAATATCTCCGGCAATTGGAACGCATCCTCCGGATTGGCGCTGGAGCGCTCCGTGGACAAGAAAGACCAGGTGCGCCTGCGATTCAGCACAGACTATATCTACACTCACAGTGCCGACTATATCACCGACACCCACGACGGCGAGGGCATTCCATCCCGCTCTGTGGTGCACAACCACACGCTGCGCGGCGAACTGCGCGGCACTTGGACGCCCGGAAAGCACCGAATTACAGCCGGAGTGAACGCCAGTTGGAATAACCAAATCTCCGACCGCACAAATTTCACGCCCCTCCACGCGGCCAACCTCCGCTATTCGCTCACCTACAACGGTCCTATCGTTTGGGGCTTTGAGTATAATGCCGACCTCACGCTTTTCTCGCGCCGAGGCTACAACGATTCGTCGATGAACGATGATAACCTTGTATGCAACTTCTCGCTCATTCGCCGTTTCCTCAAGAATAAGGCCCTCACGGTGCGGTTGCAGGTGCGCGACCTCTTTGGGGAGCTCTCCAATGTACGCACCACAGTCAATTCACAGGGAGTAACGGAGACATGGTACAATGCCATGCCGCGCTATGTAATGCTCCACATCGGCTACCGCTTCAACACAATGGCAAATAAGAAGAAAAAGGAATGATGAGGAGCCATAATTACGAAAATTAAGCAATACGCATCTATTTTTATGATAACAAAAGAAGAATTATAGCAGCTCTTAACAAGTACAGAAACATATCGCATAGAGCGCACTATATCCACTGGGAATACAGATAAGTTCT
>CAZQVW010000213.1:0-3633 GCA_964596865.1 uncultured Bacteroidaceae bacterium | reverse complement strand
AAACAGTACTGTTAACTTATTGTTACAGCACTGTGAACGCAAACTATCTCGGGAAAAAATCGCACGAAGTGGGAGAAAAAGGTCCGCTCAGCGCAGAAATTCCGCATTATATCGGTGCGCAAAAACAATGTGGCGACAGGAACTATCAAGATGTGGTGATTGCGGGGAAAGACATCACATACAGGCACAAAAAAGCCCGCCCATACAGACCTCACATAAGTGGATGGTCGTGTATGGACGGGTTCTAAAGATTTACTGTAAGGAAATTATTTCTGCAGGTGCAACGATTTGATTGGGATGCCTCTGGAGGCGGCTCCACTAATTTGAGTGTAGACCGCCACCACGTCAGACGAATTTACTACCCCATCTCCATTGACATCGGCTTGGTCAGAAGTATAACCGCTCTGCTCCTTATTTGTAATAAAGGAATAGATGGCCGCAATATCGGCGGAGTTGGTGGCTCCATCGCCATTGACGTCTGCATTGACAGTGGCCGAAAGGGGATTCAGTCCGATAGCGACGAGAGTGTAGGCAGTCTCTACACCTTCCACCTCACCCTGATATTTAGCAGGGTCAATCACACCGGTATGGGCAGAGACAACAATGTCGCTTGGCAAAGGAATAAATTTCTTACCGTTGGAAACGCCGGTGCCCTTGGCGCACGTGGCATCTGTGATAACGCCCGTAAGTGCGTTAGCGGCGATAGGTTGATTTGTTACCGTTGTGGGTAAGGGGAAGAAGAGGTCGAAAGATTCGTATGGCACATTCTCTGCGGTATCGCCAAGCACAATGATGCATGGCTCACCGGCTTTGAGGTAAGTCTTTTCGTATAGTTCGATTGTGCTGCGGAGCTCACCGGACGGGAGAGTGTCTTGCGTAATCTTCTTGATGCCATAAGTGTGGACATCTGCGTTAAATTCATTACTAACATCATAGGGCAGAGTCATCACATCGATGAGGTTGTTAGCGAAATCAGAGATTGATATTCCCTCAATCTCCTCTGGCACAACGGCAGTGAAAGTCCAAGCTCCGTTGCCGTTAATAGTGGCAGGCGCAGTGAGGATATTAGTAGAAGTGCCGCCACAATAGAGAGCAAGATTTTGAGTATTGGCCGCAGTCTGCGAGATTAGGGCGAATTGCTTGTCGCCCAGCAAACTTACAGTGAAAGGCGTGGCTTCCACACTCTGCTGTGCGGCGATATTCTGCGTCTTATATCCCGAGATATAAAGTCCCGACCCAAGGTTTTGGATATTATAAACACCATCAGTGGCGGTGGGAATAAATCTCCACATCGTAGAGGGCGAATAGATGTTGGTCATGTCGCCGTTATTGTCTACATACCCCCACGAAAGTTGGGCTTTATAATCATTACCGGTGGTATATAGCACCGCACCATAACAGCGAGAGTCTTTCTGCCCGCTCTCCCCGTTGCGCACAGCCAAGGAAGTGGCCGAACGAATGTAATACCACTTGTTTGGGTCGGGCATACGGATGGCAGCGCTAAAGGCTTTCATTCCTTCGTTAAGAGTTTTGGTGGCAGCCTCGATACCGGCTTTGTTTAACGGGGTGGTATATAGTGCGGGGTCTTGCGCATTGGTGATGGCGCGTTGCAGAGATGTGATGACATCGGCATTAGTGAGCTGACCAAGGTCGTCACCAACAGTGGCGAGGGAGAGAAGTGATTGCGCCTGTGCGATAAGGTCTTTCAGTGATGTGGTATCGGAATAAAGCGCGCGAACATTATTGATAGCTTGTTGCATGGCAGTAATCTGCTCCTCGCTCACCTTCTTCTCACCGATGGCTTTGCGCGCAGTGTCTATTTGCGTCTGCAGGGCATCTACAGCTTCCTTCATACCGGCGACAGTAATATATTGCGAATTTTCCTTGTCCTCTTCATAACTGTAGACTTGGAATTCCGACAGCGTGAAATAGTCGCGCCCAATGGCCGAGGACGCCACCTTAAGGCGTAAATAAGAGTAAGTATCACCCAAGGAAACAAACCAACGGGCGGGCACGCCAAGCGTAGACATATCCACGGAGTCTATCTTCACCCAAACAGAATCATCGCCCACGGATTTAGACGCATACAGGACAACTTGCGCCGGCCGTTCATCCATGCCCCATCGCCCAGCATCGGGATAAACTGTAGTAGCTGCGCGGGTACTGTAAGTGATGGCAACTTTTTCTACTGGCGTTTTTGAAATATCCACATTGATAGTGCCAGCCCCCTGCATATAAGTGGAATCGCTGCCGTCTATAAGGAATTTATAGTCATCAGCTCCGTCTATGCCCTGCGTGCGGACAGTGGAGAAAGTAATCTGATTGCCCTCTACATTGTTTCCGGCGGTAGTAATAAGTCCATCGTTGGAAATTTTGTAAACCAACGTTTTGTCTACCAAACTATTGGCTTCGTCCACAAGAGCGCTCATGGTCTTCACTCTGTTGTTGGCTGCGATAATCTCCGAGAGATTGTCAAGGATGTCAGAATCAGTGATTTTGCGCAGATACCAATCATCAGCATTGCTTAATCCGGAGGGCATACCGGTCCCAATGAAGCCATCCTTTGCCGCAGCATCGGCATCTATTGTGGTATAACGGTAAGAGTAAACGCCAAAAGTGCCGTTTATCCAATGCGGTTTGATTTGCCACTGCGAATTGCCCTGATACGCAAACTCCTGAGTATAGAGCGGATCCAAACTCACGCCAACACGATTAGCAGAAAAATACCAAGCTGTATCCGGAATGCTTAGATAACGATTTGTGCCGAGGTTAAGCAAATAATAATTGCCATTAGATGGCGTGAGCTGCCAAACAAATTCGGGATTATTGGTGTCTAAAGTTGCCCACAATGCGTGCGAGTCGTTGGTAGTGAGCGCTTTCTCTCCCGTTTCACTATTAATAAGAACATTGTTTGCGCTAACAATAAAATAATATCCATCAGAAACCGGAATAACTGCCGCACGGACAGCTTCCCAGGCTGCAACTAATTCATTCTTAGCATCAATATATTCCTGATCGGCCGCCTTACTACCCGTGAGCAACACCATAGCCTTATTAATAGCACTCTCAAATGCAGTTACGGCTCCTTCGTCATATTCTCCAGGATTTGTTCCAGGCGGATATTCCTCACCTGAATTGGTAATGACGTCTAACTGCATTTGCAGATCTGCAGCGTAATTCTGCTCCTCCTTTACAGCAAAAACACTAAGAGGTACAGCATCGGCTTCATTAGTAGTTGGGTTAAAAGAAGCTAATACATTCGTCAATTCATTGGGAGCTATCTCAAGATATTGCATTCGCCAATTAATAGGCGCTAGTGGAACATCACATCTGAAGACAACACTTTGGTTATTGTAATCGTAAGTACTTGACGACCCATTATAATCTTCGATTGCAAACGTTCGCGCACTATCTATGCCACACATTTTGAAATTCAAATGACTATAATAATCGCCAATGTATTGATTAGTAGCGTAATTAATGAGATAGAAACGCGGATTTCCGTCTTCCCCAACCGGCGCTGCCTCCACCTTCCACACGGCATTTGGAGAGAAAGTCTTCGTACAGTTAGGATCATCACTTAGATACCACCCCGACCAATCAAAAATATCTGCGGGAGAGATATACTGCGTC
>CAZQVW010000212.1:0-3648 GCA_964596865.1 uncultured Bacteroidaceae bacterium | reverse complement strand
AGCACTGTTAACGATAGTCAAAACGATTGGAAGTGACTCTTATCTCGGGATTTTTCTGCTTTATACCGCACTTTTCTGTTCTTGCGCCGCGCCTTTTAATTCTTGCATTGCGTCTTGTCTGTTCTTGCGCCGCGCCTTTTAATTCTTGCATTGCGTCTTTGCTGTTCTTGCATTGCGTCTTTTGGCGATTAAAAGGATAGAATTTGTGAATAAACCGTTCTAATCTGCGCGTTAATCGTCCGGATTTGTGTAGTGATGGCCCATTTCTTTCCTAAGAAAAGTGTGGGATTTTACGCACTTTTGCATCGAAAAGTGTAATTCGGTTTTGTAAATCGTTAATTGGTAGTGAGTTGGCCCCGGAGGTTGCTTTTGCGTTCGTAGTGTGAAAATAAATCCTCTTTTATTGCTGTCTTTCTTTACTCTTGCAGGGAGTTGTGTGCGATTGTTCTTCGCCGTAACCAAAGAGGGCGAAGTCGCCAAGAGTGGGGTCGGAAGGAAAGATTGTTTTTAGGTGGAGAGTGATTTCGAGGGCGGTGCGAATATCGGCTGTGCGGCGGGCGGTGAGGCCCAACTGCCGCGCGGTGTGAAAGACGTGGGTGTCGAGCGGAATAATCAGATTTTCAGGTGATAAGGTGCGCCAAATGCCGAGATCCACTATGTGGTCTGTCCTCACCATCCAGCGCAGGAAAAACCATAGGCGTTTGCAGGGCGACCCCTTACGGGCATCTGCAATGCCCTGAATGCCACGGAAGCGATAGCTCAGGCTCTCGGCATAATTCATACCCTTGTCGGCGTCCTCCTTGACGGCACTCTCCAAATCCTCATAGTCTAAATAAATCCCTTTCAGGCGCTCCATTAGTAGAGCGAAATCATTTTTGCGCTGTGTGCGGTAGAAACAAGATTGGTTGCCAAGAAATTGTGCCCATTCGCCGCTCATAAGGTAATCGAAAGGACGGGAGCGGAAAATATCTGCATCTAAATGTTGGGCCGTGCGGATAATCTGGCGGCGGTTGCCCCAACTAATCCATGCCGTGAGGAATGCTGACACTTCAATATCGCATTTCTGCTGGTGGGTGAGGGACGCTTCGCTACCGGAATAGCCCTTGGGAAGATAGCGGTGGGGAAACTGCACAGGGTCGTTGGCGATAAATTCCGGTGTGTTGTAATGAGCAGCCAAAGAGCGAAGTGCGGCGGCAAGATTAGCTGTGTTTTTTGGCGTTATATCTGAATTTGCCACGATCTTTTCTGATAGTATTATTGTATTCTGCGGTTGCGCCACGGCCTATTCTGATTATGATACTGTTTTCTCCGGTTATGGTGCTCTTTTTTAAGAATGAGTTGCCGGCATTCCGGTGTGTGGCAGAGTTTTATTTGGAGTTGGCGTCATTCAGTTTGTGAAGAAAACGCTGACGATCCACTATGTAGCGCACATGAGTGCCTTCGCCGATTGTGCCGTGAGCATCTTCCGCTTTTATGGCGAAGGTGAGGCGCCTCCCGTCCACCTCTGTGAGTGTGGCGGTGGCGGTGATGGTAGCGCCTGCGGGAGTGGGGTGGAGGTGGGTGGTCTGAATCATCGAGCCCACGGTGGTTTCCCCCATCTTGAGGACAGGCTTCACCGCCAGCATAGCGGCGTTCTCCATTAGTGCGGTCATCCATGGCGTGGAGAGCACGTCCATGTCGCCGCTACCAGCGCTGACGGCTGTCTTGTCGGGCGTTACCTCCATGAGGGAGGTGTGTGTCAATCCTATCTGCATGATAAAAAGAAATATTTTGCGCGAAATTACGCTTTCAATCTGATTGCGGCAAACAAAATTCGCGGAAATTTTGTGATTAGCCGGAAATGGCGTATCTTTGCAGAAAAAGTTTAAGAAATGAATGCGGGTACGATTACATTAAATGGAACTGTCTTTCGCCGAGCTCAACGTTATGCCAAAGAACATAACGTTAGTGTGGACGCGTTTGTGGAAGAACTTGTAATAAAGGCCATTGGCGTGAGCAAAAGAAAACAAACGGTTGATAGAAAGCGGTTCCGCTTGAAGGCTATTGATGAATTGTCGCCGAGAGTGAGAAGTTTGATTGGTGCAGGACGCATAAGTGAGGGCGCAAACGATGATCTTAACGGGCGAAATGCGCGTATGGAATATCTGGAAGAAAAATACCGAGTGTGAAGACTGAAAACGGCGTATGAAAAAGGTCTTTATAGACACCAATATAATTATCGATGTGCTTTTGGGGAGGAAGCCGTTTCTGTTTGAAGCTTTGAATATCTTTCAACTGGCAGACGATGGCATTATTGAGTTGTATGCTTCCGTCTTGTCGTTTGTTAATGCCATGTATGTCGCAAGAAAAGAACTTGGGAAGGGGGTTGCCTTTCAGAAGTTAAAGGAGTTCTATACATTTATCACTGTCTCTCCGATTGGTAACGAAGAATTGGTGGCCGCTTTTGCAATGGAGGGAAAAGATTTCGAAGACGATTTGCAGTATTGCTCGGCTCTTGACGCTGAATGTGATGTTATCGTAACAAGAGATTTGGAGGGATTTTCTAAAGATGGCGAAATTGCTGTGATGTCTCCAAAAGAATTTCTTAATTCGCTGATAGGGGCGTCTTAATATTTGCCTGAAACAAACAAAATTCGCGGAAATTTTGTGATTAGCCGGAAATGGCGTATCTTTGCGGACTGAATCATGTAAAAACTATTAGAATTAACCTTATTAAATAATATCAAATGAGAATTACTACACATCAGATGAAAATCACAACACTTGAAATTATGAAGAATACGGTTGAATTTGCGAATAAGGCCGCACGCCGTTGCAGGCGCTTGGCCGTGGCTATGCTAATGTTGGCCGTTGGCGGCGTGATGGCCGTGGGGCAGAATGCCAAACCGTTTGTTATTCCGGAATTAAAGTCGTGGACTGGCGGCGAGGGCACGTTGGCCCTCACAAATGCTTCGCGCATCGTCTATAATGCGGGCGGCGAGGGCGCTGCAAAGGCGCTGGCTGACGATTGGGCCGAGATGTTCGGTACGAAAATGACCGTAATTGCCGGTAAAAAGGCCGAGGCGGGCGACATCCTGCTGAAGATTGTGCCCACTAAGTCCAATAAGAAAGGCAAAAAGTACAATAAAGCCCAGAATGGTGAGTCGAACCCCGAAAGCTATACCATCCAAATCAATGACCGCATAACGATTTCCGCCCCCACCGCCACAGGACTCTATTGGGCCACGCGCACACTGCTCCAAATGGGCGAGGGCAACAAAGACCACGCACTTTCCAAAGGCCAAATCATCGATTGGCCCGATTTTACCTTGCGCGGATTCCTGCTCGACTGCGGGCGGAAATATATCCCCATGTCTTATCTGCAAAAACTGGTGCGCATCATGGGGTATTACAAGATGAATACCCTGCAGGTGCACCTTAACGACAACGGCTTCCCGAAATATTATAACGGCGACTGGAAAAAGACCTACGCCGCCTTCCGATTGGAATGCGATACCTACCCCGGACTCACAGCACGCGACGGCAGTTACTCTAAACAGGAGTTTCGCGATTTCCAAAAGTTGGCTAAAGAAAACGGTGTGGACATAATCCCCGAAATCGATGCCCCTGCCCATTCGCTGGCCTTCACTCATTATGATGAGTAGCTGG
>CAZQVW010000211.1:0-3675 GCA_964596865.1 uncultured Bacteroidaceae bacterium | reverse complement strand
GTAAGTACCGTCGTCCATCTGGCGCAGGGTGATAGGCTGAACGATACCAATCTGCTTTATGGAGTCTGCCAACTCCTGCAGCGCCTGTTGGTCCATCTCGCGCCGCGGCTGATTGGGGTTGGCCACGATGCGCGAAATCTCTATCTCGTTTATAGAAGAAGAACCTTGCGGATTTATATCGTCCACACTGATTAGGGCATCAAGGCCGCGGCCCAGAGCCTGATGGGATTTATTGGGAAATTTCTTATGAGGAGGCATAGGAGTGTATTTCTTACGAAGCTAATTTCTTTTCTTTGTTCAGGATTTCTTTTGCGAGGGCCAAATAGTTGCGCGCCCCCTTGGCATCAGCGTCATATTGGATGGCGGCCATACCATGGGAGGGAGCTTCGCTCAGTTTCACGTTCCTCTGAATGACTGTCTTGAACACAAGGTCCTCAAAATGGCGCTTCACCTCATTATAAATCTGGTTTGCCAAACGCAGGCGCCCGTCATACATTGTGAGCAAGAATCCTTCTATCTGCAATCCGGGATTGAGCTTGCGCTTCACCAAGCGGATAGTGTTAAGCAACTGGGCAATTCCCTCCAAAGCGAAGTATTCGCATTGCACAGGGATAATTACGCCCTCACTGGCCGTCAGAGCGTTTACCGTGATCGATCCCAGCGATGGTGAGCAGTCGATAATGATGAAATCATACTCCTCTTTCAGCGGTTCCAGCATGTTTTTCATCACCACATCGCGCCCATTCTCCATCAATAGCAGTTCTTTTTCGGCTCCGGCCAGATTGATATTACTGGATATGATGTCGAGGTTACTTACATCGGTGGTATAGATAGCCTCGTGGGGGTCGGCGTGGTTGATTAAGCAATCATAGATGGTGCAATCAATACTGCCCACCTCCATGCTCAATCCCGATGAGGAATTGGCCTGCGGGTCGGCGTCCACAAGCAGCACCTGCTTTTCCAGCGTGGCCAACGATGCGGCTAAATTGATGGCGGTGGTGGTTTTGCCCACGCCGCCTTTTTGATTGGCTATTGCTAATATCTTTCCCATATAATGCGATTTTCTATGAGTGTAAAAACTGGGCCCCGTGGCCTTGTGAAAACAAGCCTGCACCACACAGCTGTAGCGCTAAATATCATTATTTGATAAAAGAGCGGTAACGCCCATACTATTCTGCAAAGTTAGTGCCTTTTTCTCGTTCCGCTACGGGGTATTCCACTTTTTTATGTCGCAAACATTAAAAAATGTTTCACAGATATCGTCTTGTTTCACACTATCAGTGCCTTCCCCAATCCTTTTGTCATTCACGGATTAATAAAATTCCTTTTTTGCAAGGCCACGCCGCAAGTAATCATTAACTTTGCCCATATCTTTTTATTTTTCCCTCTATGAATCCACTGATTCTAATCTCCAACGATGATGGTTATCTGTCAAACGGTTTGAAAGTGCTCATCAATGTGGCTCGGCAGTTGGGCGACGTCTTTGTGGTGGCGCCAGATAGGGCGCGCTCCGGCGCTTCATGCTCCGTTACCTCGGACATCCCCGTATCCTACACCGCCATACGCCAGGAAGACGGCCTGCAACTATATTCCTGCACCGGCACACCGGCCGATTGCGTCAAGCTCGCCCTCGACCAAATGCTTTTGCGCCGCCCCGACCTCGTCCTTTCCGGCATCAACCACGGCAGTAATGCCTCGGTAAACGTGCATTATTCCGGCACCACCGCCGCCGCCACCGAAGCCGCCCTGCATGGCATCCCCGCCGTGGCTTTCTCTTCGCTCAATCCCAACCCCGCAGCCGACCTTTCCCCGCTCGCTCCCATTTGCACCCATATCAGTGAGCTCGTCCTACACAATGATTTGCCATACGGCTCGTTTCTAAATGTCAATTTCCCTGACACAGACAATTTTCGCGGAATACGCGTTTGCAGAATGGCTTATAGTCGGTGGGTGGACGAGTTTGAACCTTGTGAGCGCGGGCGCGGCGGCCATTATTTTTGGCTTAGCGGGGAGCAAGTGGACGATGAGCCCAATTCCTCCGACACCGACCTCTGGGCGCTCAACCACGATTACGTGGCCATCACCCCTACCAGCATTGATCCCACTCATAGGACATTAATGTCCGCCATGCAGGATTGGGATTTATAGTCTTAGGCAAAAAAAAGGCGAGACTGGGAGAAAGCACCCCAACATTTTCCGTTCCTCAAATTTTGAGAATTTCACAAAACCCGCCCCTGCAAAACCAATACATTGCGTATTCAAGCTGACTTCCTCGTCATCCTCCACCCCTCCTTCCCCACCACCTTATTAATATGTCCGTTTTCTTTTCTTTGCGTCCACCTTATTTACTATAATCACTCCTTTTCCCCACCTCGGGGACTACTCAATTCTTTTAATGAAGTACTTTTTAATAGCAGGCGAAGCCAGTGGCGACCTCCACGCCTCGCGTCTGATGATGGCATTGAAAGCCCAAGACCCGCAAGCGCAGTTCCAATTCTTTGGAGGCGACAAGATGAAGGAAGCGGGCGGCCTTTTGCTCACCCACTACCGCGACATAGCCTATATGGGTTTCATACCGGTATTATTACACGCCCACACAATTCTCAAGGCCATGCGCAAATGCCGCGAAGCCATCCTCTCGTGGCAACCCGATGTCCTTATCCTTGTGGACTATCCCGGCTTTAATCTTAAAATTGCCAGTTATATCAAGGAGCACTCCACTATCCCCGTTTATTATTATATCTCCCCCAAGATTTGGGCATGGAAAGAGAAGCGCATCCGCCAAATCAAAGCCTATGTGGACGAGATGTTTTCCATCCTGCCCTTTGAAGTGGATTTCTATGAGAAGAAGCATTCCTATCCCATCCATTACGTGGGCAATCCTTCCGTAGACGAGATTGCCCTTTGGCGCTCCCACTACCACGCCTCGCTCTCAGATTTTCTTTCCCTCCATTCCCTGCCCCCCAAACAGATTATCGCCATATTGCCCGGCTCGCGCACACAAGAGATAAAGGATAATCTCCGCTCTATGCTGAAAGGGGTGGCACCTTTTCTACAAAAGGGATTTGTTGCCGTCATTGCCGCCGCCCCAAATATCTCAAAAGAATACTATAATCGCATCATTGACAAAGCCATCGGCACCGCTGGGAATGTTTTTCTTGTCAAAGATTCCACTTTCGCCCTGCTCTCCCATTCTGCCGCCGCCGTAGTAACCTCCGGCACGGCTACTTTGGAGACGGCCCTCATCGGCACACCGCAGGTGGTATGCTATTACACACCCCTCGGCCCAATTGTCTCGTGGTTAAGGGGCAAACTCTTGCATGTGCCCTTCATTTCTTTGGTAAACCTGATTGCGGGTAAGGAGGTAGTGCCCGAATTGGTGGCCGACACCATGACGCCCCGCAATATCACCACCCATTTAGGCGGCATCCTTCCGGGCGGCAGCAATCGGCAAGCGCAATTAGATGGTTATGCCCTCATGACCCATCGCCTCGGCCCTGCCGGAGCCCCCGACCGCGCCGCAAAAATCATTACCACCCTCCTTACTGCGAAATAGCCGCATCTTATGCGGATTGTCTTATACTGAAAATCGTTGACACATTTGAGAACTCCAAAACATCCAAAAGACATGAAGAAAACGTACAAAAAGTACAGTAGAGAAGCTCGAATGTCCTT
>CAZQVW010000210.1:0-3726 GCA_964596865.1 uncultured Bacteroidaceae bacterium | reverse complement strand
AAAACAAACAGATATTATCGCCAAACACACATAGATTATAGGAAACACACATAGATTATCGGAAAACAAACACATAAAATATGAACAATACAATATCCACAACCACATCGGACGAGGCCACAAACAAAGGCCAGTCCTTGGCCAGCAAATACGACCCGCACAATGTGGAGGGCAAATGGTATGACTACTGGATGAAGAACCACCTGTTCCATTCCGAACCCGACGAGCGTGAGCCCTACACCATCGTTATTCCCCCACCCAATGTAACGGGTGTGCTCCACATGGGCCACATGCTCAACAATACCATTCAGGACATCCTTGTCCGCAAGGCTCGATTGGACGGTAAGAACGCCTGCTGGGTGCCCGGCACAGACCACGCCTCTATCGCCACCGAAGCTAAGGTGGTGGCCAAGTTAGCCGAAAAAGGTATCAAAAAGAGAGACATCGGCAGAGAGAAATTTCTGGAGCACGCCTGGAATTGGACAAACGAATACGGCGGTATCATCCTCAAGCAGTTGCGGCGATTGGGAGCATCGTGCGATTGGGATCGCACAGCCTTCACAATGGACGAAGTGCGCAGTGATAGCGTGGAGCGTGTCTTCGTGGATTTGTATAAAAAGGGGCTGATTTATCGCGGATTGCGCATGGTGAACTGGGACCCCAAGGCCCAGACGGTGCTCTCCACCGAGGAGGTGGAATATCGCGATGAGAAAAGCCACCTATACTATCTGAAATACTATGTGGCCGATGAAAAGGAGAACCCCGTGGTGCCCACCGGCAAGGAGGGCGAGGTGCTCCATAAAGACGATGGCGGCTGGTATGCAGTGGTGGCCACCACGCGTCCCGAGACGATTATGGGCGACACCGCCATGTGTATCAACCCCAAAGACCCCAAAAACCGCTGGCTTAGCGGCCACAAAGTGAGGGTGCCACTGGTAAACCGCGTAATCCCCGTCATCGAGGATAGATATGTGGACATCGAATTTGGCACGGGCTGCCTCAAGGTTACGCCCGCCCACGATGTAAACGACTATCAGTTGGGGCAGACCCACCACCTCGAGACTATCGACATCTTTAATCCCGATGCCACCATCTCAGAGGCCGCCGGTCTCTATGTGGGCATGGATAGAATGGATGTGCGCAAGCAGATTGCCGTGGATCTGAAGGAAGCCGGATTGTTGGAAAAGGTGGAGGATTATGAAAACAAGGTGGGCTATTCCCAGCGCAACCACGATACGGCCGTAGAGCCGAGGCTTTGCAAGCAGTGGTTCCTGAAAATGAAACACTTTGCCGACATTGCCCTGCCACCGGTGATGGAAGGCAAAATCCGTTTCTTCCCCCAGAAATATGTTACCACCTATCGCAACTGGCTGGAGAATATTCAGGATTGGTGTATCAGTCGTCAATTGTGGTGGGGCCATAGGATTCCCGCGTGGTTCTTGCCCTCTAAGGGCGAGGACGACGAGCGCTTTGTGGTGGCCCTGACGGAGGACGAAGCTCTGGAGGAAGCCCGCAAGTTGCCCGGCTGCGAGAATATCCAAAAGACCGACCTCCGCCGCGATGAGGACGCTCTGGACACGTGGTTCAGCAGTTGGCTGTGGCCAATCTCCCTGTTTGACGGCATCCGCAATCCGGGGAACAAAGAAATCAACTATTATTACCCCACGTCCGTATTGGTAACGGGCCCCGACATCATCTTCTTCTGGGTGGCCCGAATGATTATGGCGGGCGAGGAATATATGAAGGATGTGCCCTTCCGCAATGTCTATTTCACCGGCATTGTGCGCGATGAGATTGGGCGCAAGATGTCTAAATCCTTGGGCAATTCGCCCGACCCCCTTGCCCTTATAGACAAATACGGCGCCGACGGAGTGAGGATGGGCATGATGCTGGCCGCGCCCGCCGGCAACGATATTCTCTTCGCAGAAAACCTCTGCGAACAGGGCCGCAACTTCTGCAATAAGATTTGGAATGCCTATCGTCTGGTGAGCGGATGGCAAACGGCCGATGCGCCTACGCCCAAGGTAAACGAAACGGCGATGCTGTGGTTTGAAGCCAAACTGAAAGCCGCCATCTTTGAGCAGGACGACCTCTATTCCAAATACCGCCTCAACGAAGCCTTGATGGGCGTGTTCCGTTTGTTTACCGATGAGTTCTCCGGCTGGTATCTGGAAATGATTAAGCCCGCCTACGGCCAACCGATAGATGCTCATACCTATGCCCGCACGCTTGAGTTCTTCCGCACACTGATGCAGCTCATCCATCCCTTCATGCCATTCATCACCGAGGAGCTCTGGCACGAGATGGCCACATCCGAGGACGAGACCAGTATCATGGTGAGCTTATTAAAGAAGGAGGCGCCCAATACGGAGGAAACCCGCCTGATTGAGGATTTCGAGGATGTGAAGAAAGTGGTGGCCGGAGTGCGCGCTATTCGTAATCAGAAGAATATCGCCCAAAAAGAACAGCTCACGCTCATCTGCCTCGGCAATAACGCTTGGCAACAGTTTAATCCCGTTATCAGTAAGATGGCCAACCTCAAAAGCATTGAGACCACGGCCGAAGCCCCGAGCGGTGCGGTGAAGTTTATGGTGGGCACCAACGAATTTGCCGTGCCGTTGGGCAACCTCATTGACGTGGAGGCCGAGCGCAACAAGTTGGAGGCCGAACTGAAGCACTACGAGGGTTTCCTCATTGGCGTCCGTAAGAAGTTGGGCAACGAAAAATTTGTTCAGAACGCCCCCGCCGCGGTGGTAGCCCTGGAGCGCAAGAAAGAGAGCGACGCTCTGCTCAAGATTGCTGCCGTCAAAGACGCGTTGGAGGCCTTGAAATAAGATTATCATCATCATAATAATGAGCATAACGGGCACTGTATGCGTAAAAACCATAGCGCGCCTGTTATGCTCATAACCATTTCCTATCATGCACACTAGAAAAGAAAAACTTGAGGCCTTCTCCGAGCTCCTCGATGTGATTGAGGAACTGCGAAAGAAGTGCCCGTGGGATAGCAAGCAGACCAACCAGTCGCTGCGCACCAATACCATTGAGGAAGTCTACGAATTGGCCGACGCCCTTGAAGAGGAGGGCTCTGTCTGCCACAAGCCCCTTTCCGACCCCGCCCGCCAACACGCCAACAGTGAGATTTGCAAGGAATTGGGCGACGTCCTAATGCACGTGTGCTTCTATTCGCTTTTTGGCGAGGAGCAGGGCGCGTTTGATCTGGCCGATGTCTGCCGCCGCCTGCGCGAGAAACTCATCTTTCGCCACCCGCATATCTACGGCAATGTGGTGGCCACCACGCCCGAACAGGTGGCCGACACGTGGGAGATGGTGAAACAAAAAGAAAAAGACGGTAATAAGAGCGTGCTCTCCGGAGTGCCCAAATCGCTCCCCTCGCTAATAAAGGCTTATCGCATACAGGATAAGGCCCGCCACGTGGGGTTTGATTGGGAAGACCGCTCACAGGTGTGGGACAAGGTGAAAGAGGAAATCCGCGAGTTTGAAAAGGAGGTGGAGGCCGTCAGTGCCGCGGAAAAGGCCGCAAACAATCTCCACAACGATGCTACTCCTGCCAAAAACGCCACTAATCCTGCCCCGAATGGCGCTAACTCTGCCAAAAACGCCACTAATCCTGCCCCGAATGGCGCGAACTCTGCCCAAAACACTACTAAGCCTGCCCCGAATGGCGCGAACTCTGCCCAAAACACTACTAAGCCTGCCCCGAAT
>CAZQVW010000209.1:0-3755 GCA_964596865.1 uncultured Bacteroidaceae bacterium | reverse complement strand
GTACTGTTTAGTTATTGTTACAGCACTGTTAACGATAGTCAAAACGATTGGATGTAACTTTTATGGCGCTACAAACACAAACTATCTCGGGAAAAAATCGCGGTAAGTGCGGATAAACGGTCCGCAAGTTGGCAATCAGCAAAATTTCCGCTAACTTTGTATGCGCGAACAAGCGGCCGGCAAATCCAAAAACGATTGCACCGCGCCCTATAAGGGTTGCATCAACTCAAATCAGAATCTATATACCTTATTATATATGGCTAAACAAAAAACGGCCTACGTATGTCAAGAATGCGGTTACGACTCGGCCAAATGGCTGGGCCGATGCCCGTCGTGCGGTGCGTGGGACTCGTTCAAAGAAGTGAAATTAGGGCCCGCCACAGGAGCAGGCACAAAGAGCGGAGGTTCGGTGTTGCGCCATTCGCCCGCTGGAGAGACCGCCACTTCCGCCGTGCGCAAACTGAAAGACGTGGAGCGCCAACAGGAGGTGAGATTCGACACTCGCGACACTGAACTTAATCGCGTCCTCGGTGGAGGATTGGTGAAGGGGTCGCTCGTTCTGCTCGGCGGCGAACCCGGAATAGGCAAGAGTACTCTGTTGCTGCAAACCGTGTTGCGCATGAATCATCTCCGCATACTCTATGTGAGCGGTGAGGAGAGCGAAAGCCAACTCAAGATGCGCGCCGACCGCCTGCGCGAGGCCTCCGGATTATCCATCCCCGAGGAATGCTATATCCTTTGCGAGACCTCATTAGAGAAAATCTATGAGAAAGCCCTACAGATCAACCCCGACATTATTATAATAGACTCCATACAAGCTATCTCCGCCACCGAGGGCGAAGCGTTCCCCGGAAGCACTTCGCAGGTGAGAGATTGCGCCGTCTCGCTGTTGCGCTTTGTGAAAGAGACTGGCAAGAGCGTTATCGTGGTGGGCCATATCACTAAGGACGGAGCTCTGGCCGGCCCGAAGGTGCTGGAACATATCGTGGATACCGTCCTACAATTTGAGGGCGACAGACAATACCTCTACCGGGTGTTGCGCAGTCTGAAAAACCGCTTCGGTTCCACATCGGAATTGGGAATATATGAAATGTATAGCGGTGGCCTCAAGTGCGTAAACAACCCCTCCGCCATGCTGCTGAGCGAACAAGACCAAGGGCTCAGCGGAGTGGCCGTGGCCTCCGCCATCGAGGGCGTCCGCCCCTTCCTAATCGAGACGCAGGCCCTGGTGAGCTCCGCCGCCTACGGCAATCCGCAACGCTCTGCCACAGGCTTCGACATCCGCAGGCTGAATATGCTACTGGCCGTGCTGGAAAAGCGGGCCGGATTCAAGTTGGCCACGAAAGACGTCTTCCTAAATATCGCGGGCGGCATCAAAGTGAGCGATCCCGCCATCGACCTTAGTGTTATCGTCAGTGTTCTTTCCTCCACATACGACCAGGCCGTCCACGCCTCCACGTGCATGGCGGGCGAGGTGGGCCTAAGTGGGGAGATACGCTCCGTTACCCGCATCGCGCAGAGGGTGAGCGAGGCTCGCCGCCTCGGTTTCCGCCGTATTCTCATCCCCGAGATAAATATGAAGGGATTGGACGGCGCCCACAGCGGTATAGAAATAGTGCCGGTGGCCAAAGTTCAGGATGCACTGCGCCAGTTGTTTACGTAGATCAAAAAAATAGAGTAGTTGGTAGAATAGAGTAGAATGATAGTTGATAAATTAGAGTAGGTAGTCTATTTGATAACGATAAGCCACCTATCTATACAATACAGACTCAAAACTACATTCTACTCTACTCTATCAACTAACATTCTACTCTATTCTAAAAAAGTCAATCATGCAGAAAGAAATATCACTGCGCGTATCGCCGCGCGTTGCCGCCATAGAAAGCGAACGGTTGCAGGCCGCGGCAAAGGCCATGGGCGTGAAAGTCTCCTCCATTCAGGCCCTGCGCACCGTCCATCACAGTATCGATGCCCGCCAGCGCAATGTAATGGTAAACCTCACCCTGCGCGCTTACATCGACGAGCCCGCTCCCGCGTTGGAATACGAGCCCGTGGAGTATCCAGACGTATCGGCGCGCCCGCAGGCCATCGTGGTCGGCGCCGGGCCCGCAGGATTGTTTGCAGCCCTGCGGTTGATTGAATTAGGTGTGCGGCCCATCGTACTGGAAAGGGGTAAGGATGTTCACGCTCGCAAGAAAGATATCGCACTAATCTCGCGCCAAGACACTATCGACCCAGACAGCAATTACGCGTTCGGCGAGGGCGGCGCGGGAGCGTTCTCTGACGGTAAACTCTATACACGTTCCACCAAGCGCGGCGATGTCAATAAGATTCTTCGCGTCTTTTGCCAACATGGTGCCTCTACGGACATTCTTTCTGCCGCCCACCCACATATCGGAACCGACCGCCTGCCGCGCGTCATCGAGAATATGAGGAAGACCATCATCCGCTGCGGCGGTGAGGTGCATTTCCAGTCGCGCGTTGCCGGCCTGCTCTTTAATAATAAGGTAGATTGCAACCCTGTCGGGGCGGGGGGCATTCCCGCCCGCAAAGAAACGAGTGCAGATATATGTGTTTGTGGTGTCCGCACCGTGGATGAGCGCGAATATCTCGGGCCGGTCATTCTCGCTACCGGTCATTCCGCCCGCGATGTCTACCATTTTCTATATAATGACGGCGTCTTTTTGGAACCAAAGGGACTTGCCATCGGTTTGAGGCTGGAGCACCCTGCACATCTCATCGACCAGATTTTCTATCACTCACGCGATGGGCGCGGCCTCTACCTCCCCGCCGCCGAATACCGCCTTTCCTGCCAACAAGGAGGCAGAGGCGTGTATAGTTTCTGTATGTGTCCGGGCGGATTCGTGATACCTGCCGCCAGTGGGCCTAATCAATTGGTGGTAAACGGGATGAGCCCCGCCGCAAGGAACTCGCGGTGGTCGAATAGCGGTATTGTGGTGGAGCTTCGCCCCGAAGATTTGGCCGATGCCTCCCTTTCTTCATTACTTAACAATTATCTTAACAGTTTGGCCTCCCCACGTAGTTCTGTGGGGGCGGATTTAATACACGCCCGCGCCGATAACGCAAATCACCCCTTACGCATGATGTTTCTTCAAGAGGCCCTGGAGCGCGAATGCTTCCTGCGCGCCAATAAGACGCAGCACGCGCCAGCCCAGCGCATGACAGATTTCATTAGCGGCCGCCTTTCCGACTCCCTGCCCTCCACGTCCTATCAAGCGGGCACAACGATTTCACCGCTCCACGAGTGGCTTCCCCCTTTCCTGCGTTCACGCTTGCGTGCCGCCCTGCTCCTTTTCGGCGAGCGCTACCGCGGTTTCCTCACTCGCGAGGCCACCCTCCTCGCCATCGAGACCCGCACCTCCGCCCCCGTCCGCATCACCCGCGACCGCCAAACATTAGAGGCCTTCCTCGCGCAATCATCGCCTGAACGCTCAAACTCTTCATCACATATTGTATGCTCTTCATCACAACTTGCGCATTCTTCTAAAATTCAGGTATCGTCACCTTCTGCCACCTCTTCGTATTTGCCAGTTGCCTCCTTGTCTCCCTCTCTCTTGGCGGGTCTCTATCCCTGCGGCGAGGGTGCAGGCTATGCCGGCGGCATCGTCTCCGCCGCCATCGATGGCGAGCGTTGCGCCCAGGCTCTTGTTGAGCAATTCTATCTATAATTTTTTGCAGGCATGGGACCTTCGCCTTTCACAAACAACTGTTTACCAATATAAATCGCCGTTTAT
>CAZQVW010000208.1:0-3798 GCA_964596865.1 uncultured Bacteroidaceae bacterium | reverse complement strand
TTAGTGTGGATAAATCGAAGATTAAGTACGTTCCTGCCGGTCCATTTGATTCGCAATCGGAAACGGCCGAAGGCATCATCACCGTTAATACGGTGCAGGGCAAAAGAAATTTCACCGTACAGACCGAGACCAGCGGCAACGTCTACCTCTTTGTATTGAAATAGCCGCTACATTATTAATATAAGGGTGCAGAACGAGACCGGTAGGGGCGGATTTTATACCTGCCCGCAAGCTAACACGATAATATATTGTAATTCACACTATTAATCGTGTCGAAAATTCGCGGGCGGGTATAAAACCCGCCCCTACCGGTTCAAACAATACACAATAACCAATTGTAATAATTTCGACTGCTATGTAATATATTCCCTTACCAACATTCCGTTGTCGCAAAACGATATATATCGATAAAATGAAAGCGGAGACAGAAATTAATCTGTCTCCGCTTTTCTATTTCTGAAGAATGGCGAGCTCAATTACTTGCCAATCAAATCCAAATACTTGATAACGTTTTTAGCCAAAGCCTGTTCCTCATCATTCTTTAGAGCTAACAGGGCATTCTCCCTTGCGCCGGCAAAATTGTCTGTGTCCATGTCATACCAAGCAATGTATGCGTAGGCCTGTGCGCGGTGGGCGTTATAATCCTCACCCGCAAATTTGGGGTCAGCAAGACGCTTGGTGGCCTCAACCATATAGTCAGCAGCCAATTTATTAGGTTTCTTTCTGTTAATCAACTGATTGATGCGCGAACGCCAAAATACGCCCTGATAACTCGGCTCTCCGTCTTTCTTCATCTGCTCGTCCACCCACGCATATATCTTATCGCCATCGGCAATATACTTCATGCGCGAGATAGAATCAGTATCGGCGTTGGCAGCATTATAATAGACACGGGCTAGACGGAAGGTCTCGTTCACATCACCATCCTTTTTAGCCAAAGTCATGAATTTTCTGTAGGCAGATATGGCATCCTTGTAATCCTTCACCTTCTCGTAGACCTTAGACAGATTATACTGGGTGGCAGCATCCGTGGTGTCAATCTTGGCAGCCGCCTTGTATGCGGCAATGGCGCCTTGATAGTTCTTTATCTTATTATAGTATTGTCCCTCATAGCGATAGTCAATCTCCTGATAGACGGAGTCGGCATAATGACCGAAATAGCGGTCGTGAGCAATCTTTGTGAGCGAATCATCGCCGAGCTCGCAACTGCTAAGGAAGACAATACGCCTCAACACGGGGTCTTCCGGATTACTCTTAAGGAATTTATTGGCCTGATCCATTGCGTTTTTGTAATCCTTGGCCATAAAAAGGATAATGGAATACTCACGCTGCACCGTGATGTCACCCTGTCCGTCCGGGAAAGTGGCAAAATATTTGTTATAGAAGTTACGGGCGTTCACTGTGTCGGCCAACTGATAGTAGAGCGTGCCCAAAACCTGATTGATCTTGGGGTCATCGGTTTTCTTGTTGCGGATTTCCTGCATCAGTTCGATAGCATAATCCGGATTGATGTAACGATAAACACCCACCAGTTTCAAATATGGATCCAGACTGTTGGGATCCACCGTCTTGGCTTCCTCATATTTTGTGGCAGCCATACCATAGGCGTTATTGTTGCCCATCTTGAAATAGGCATCGCCCTCCAAATAAATGGCGGGGAGGTATGTGTTGTCCATCTCATACACTTTTTTGGCCAAACCGATGGCATTGCCAAAAAGGTTGTTTTCCAGAAATTTGTAGCCGATAGCCACCAACACTTCCTTGTTCTTTTTTATTGCTTTGTTTTTGTCGATATCCTTCATCACCTGCTCATCTGCGGGATTGGCCAAAAGAGCCTGAACATATCCGTTCACAGTCTCCTGCAGCTCGGCGGGCACTTGAGGAATAACGATTTCGGCTTGCGCCTTGTGGAAGCCGAGCAGCATAAGTGCTACGGCCAAGAACATAAATAATGTCTTTTTCATATTACGATAATGGATTTTGATTTTCTTAGTATTTTCGGATTACCACAGAACGAGATTGCACCGCCACATAAGGCAACAACTGCGAATATTTCAATATTATCATCTGGCCCATATTGTTGTGGGTGGGCGCATCTATCAAATAGAAATAGAAACTGCGCTCCATGGACTTGTTACGCGGGTCTGTGGTGATGATATATAGGCTTCGCGTAAGCGGATAACTGCCCGAAGCAATATAAAATTGGAATGGCTTGTAATAATCGTCCTCAAAATCCGATTCAGAGCTACCTACGCTCATCACTCTCACACTGGAGAGAAGCGAAAGGCGCGTTGTGTCGGTGGGAACACGCAGATAGTCGGTGCCCAATACGCCAATGGCATTCTTTGTGCGACTGATATATGAAATAAGTTCGTCATAAGTCTTGGCAGCACGCAGTTTGCCCTTCGGCAATTGGCCGCCACAAAGCGAATCTTTCATATATCTAAGCGTGGAAGAACCGTTGTTGTCAAAAACAACCTCAATCTCACCCTTCTGGCCGTTAGAATGCTTTAATTGGCTCCAATCCGTGATTTTGCCGGAGACAATTCCGCGGATTTCGTCCTTAGAAATCAGCGTATCAGGCGAAGAAAGATTGGTAATAAGAGCCACTGCATCAAAAGCAAAGAGTTTTTCCTTAGCCACAAGGCGATATTTCGCCATCAGATAGTCCTTTTCGTTCTGGCTAAGGGTGCGCGTAACCACAATAGAGCGGATAGTGTCTGACAAAAGCATGTGGATGGCACTATCTTCGGGCACATAAATGGGATCGGTGAAGGCTTCGGGAAATCTCTCGCGGAAATCCTTCATCAGAATGTCAAAAACAGGGCGGAAAGTCTCGTCAATGGCCACGCCCACATAGTTTTCCACCGGCACGGTGTTGCCTTTAGAATCCTTGCGGAAAGGATCTTGCTTCTTTCCGTCATTACAGGACACCAACATGGCCATCACTGCCAAAGATAAGATTATAATGTGCGCAAACTTGTTCATAAATCTACTATTGCAACAACAGGTTCTATTTCGTAACGTGCAAAAGTAGCGAATTATTGCGAATTTTGTTGGCTCGGCGCCGATTTTTTGAAAGATAAACGTAATTTTGCATTACAAAATACCGAAAGATGTCAAAAAACAAATTATCTAAGTTTGCAGACCTGCTCACTTACCCCAATGTATTCCAGCCTTCACTGCCTATAGAGGACGCAGAAACAGCTAATCCGACGGATATTCCCGCATTTCCCTTGCGCGGCCATTGGGCAGAGCAGCATTTTCATAATCACAACCCAATAGTATTGGAATTGGGCTGCGGAAAAGGCGAATACACCGTAGGACTGGCGCGCCGTTTCCCAGACAAAAACTTTATAGGCGTGGATATTAAGGGAGCACGCATTTGGACTGGCGCCACCATGGGCCTTCAGGAACATCTGCTCAACGCAGCTTTTCTGCGCACACGCATAGAATTCATCGAGCGTTTCTTTGCGCCCGGCGAGGTGAGCGAAATCTGGCTTACTTTCCCCGATCCACAAATGAAAAAGGCCACGAAAAGGCTCACTTCCACCTATTTTCTGCAACGCTACCGCTCTTTCCTAATCGATAACGGCCTTATCCATCTTAAGACAGACAGTGCGTTTCTTTTTACCTACACCAGTCTCATGCTTAAGGAGAGCCGATTGCCTGTTTTCAGCCATACCACCGACCTATACGCCGCACCGCAATCTTCTTTGGACGAATCCACAAAATCTATCCTGTCGATAAAGACATATTACGAGCAACAATGGCTGGAACGCGGCATCAGCATCAAAT
>CAZQVW010000207.1:0-3876 GCA_964596865.1 uncultured Bacteroidaceae bacterium | reverse complement strand
AATAACTAAACAGTAGGGTAACATTATCTAAACAGTACTGTTTAGATAATGTTACAGTACTGTTAACGCAAACTATCTCGCGATTTTTTGAATTTAGATGGCGATTTTTCGGAATAAGCAGGAGAAAAAAATAAATGACGAGGAAAAGGATAAAAAAAAGAGCGTACGTATTAGCAATACGTACACTCTTATATTATACCTAACGACTATAAATCAATCGCTACTCAATGTCCTCGTTGCGGAAGGTGAGCTTCATCAATTGGCGACCGCCATACTTGGATTTATAAATGTAACAAAAGGATACGCCCTCGTCTTTTAATCGTTTAAGGCCCACGGAATTACTGATGTCCGTTTGCAACTGTTGTTGCATGGTGGTGCGATTGGCCTCCAGTGCTTCAATGGAATAGAGCGAGTCATCGATAGTGTGGTAGTAGGCTAAGGTGTTTGTGCGGGCATCGTAGATCATGGAATCCAAGACGAGGCCCTGCGCCGCATTGCGGGGCAGACGGCGTTTCTCGTGCTTCACCATCTCGGCGCACTGCTCGGAGATAGTGGCTCTATGGCAGGACGGCAACAATAATACGGTAACTGCAAAAAAGAGGACAATCTTTTTCATTTTCAAACGGATGATAACGTTGGTGGAAAACGATTAAAACAAGCGATTTATAATTTCAAGAATACAAACTGACGGGATAAGAATAGGCTTACCCACTAAAGCAAAAATCTTACCCACTGAAAGAGAACATCTTATGCCACTGAGCGAAGCGCTCGGCTCCGTCCTCGCCAAACTTAAGGAGGGATTCATAGGCCTGGGCGAAAGTGAGGGTGGTGTCGGGGCGCGATTTGGAATAAAACTTATCGGCATAACAAATAAGCTGCTCCTCCTTTGTCTCGGGCAGGTAGTCGTGGGGCAGCATCTGCAGACCCAGCGGCAAGAGGGCGTCTCTCTTCAATCCCGCACCGGTATGGCGCTCACAGATGCGGGCGATGGCCTCCAGCCCCTCGTCTCTCATCAGTTTGGCGCCGAGAAAACCATGCAGTATGTAGGGCGAAGTGCCTGTGCAATAGATCTTTGGGGCGTGGCAGAGGAAGATACCAATGTCGTGAAGCAGTCCGCCGGAAAGGATAAGGCCCTTGTCCAGCCCCAATTCGGGATGGGCGTTGGCGCAACGGAGAGCGAGGTTAGTAACCTGCCAACTGTGGTGGAGCAATAGGCGGCGCAGCGGCGTGTCAGTGGGATAATACTTGTTGATAACGGCCAGTGGACTCATTATATTCGATAGAAATTCTGTTGTTTAGGCGATAAGATGGATGCCGAGCGCGCAAGGGGCGGCGCATGGCGGTATCAATAGTTGGATTGTCGGTAGCGGAATGGATAGCCGTAGGCGCAGAGGTGGTGAAGGCGACCTCCATCACCGGTTGCCAAGGACTGCGCACCACAAAGGTGTAATCAGTTTGCGGACGCAGGTTGGAAAACGATACCACGTCAGACTGGCTATGCTGCGGGGCGAGATTGAGCACCGTGAAATGGCGAAAATCGCCCTCCTCCACTGTGTACGGGCCCTCAAACAGACTATACGTAACCATTCGGCCAGACCAATATTGCGGCGAAAGGTTGTCAATCTTCAAGGCAAAGGTGGCCGCATCGCTAAGAACCACACTATCCTGCAACGTATAGTTCAACGCGGGCTGTTGCGCTTTCGTTATCTCCAATGTGTCGAATGCAAGGTACAGGGAATCGGCAGTGGATAATCCCAATAAGCGCGTACCTGCCTCGGAAAGGGAGAGATAAGCCGTGAGGGTGGAATCCTGATGCGCCTCCAGTTGGCCATCGGCCACGCCAAGGTAGTCAATGTCCGCTGGATAGCCCACAGAATCCAGTTGCGTATAAGTAAACAGTTGGACAGGGGCATAAATCTGCTCATCAGCGAGGTTGGAGACATCAATCTCGGCCGTGAGGTACATATTCGTGTCGGGAGCGCGCAGGAAGCGGACACCATTGATGGCGAGGCGGTATTGCCACGAAAGGGTGTCGCCCGTCTGATACTCCACACTGTCCGGAGCCAAAAAGAGAGCCTCCTGCATGTGGTTGAGCCCCATCACAGTGCCCTCAAACGTGGGCTCAAGCGGGCTTTCCTGCGGAGTAAGCACCTGCAAATCAAACCACCCATCATATTGACCGCCATATCCCCAATTAATATGGAAATACCCGTCCGCATTAATGCCATCTATCACAAAAGCATGGCCCCCGCCACTCGAGATATAGCCAGCATATACCACAGGACGGCCCGCCTCCAATTCTTTCATGAGAAGCCTAAACCAATGACGTTGAGAATAATCATAGCTACAGAGATAGCGGACATAGCCGTAGCCAAACGCGCGCTTTAGGGGCTCCACCAAGTTATACAACTGGGCACCGCTGGCCCCCACGGCCCAATTCATACGACAAGCCACGCCCAAATAATACGACAAGTCGGCCACCGCCTGCGCCTGCGCATCGCTATATTGCCCCTCAATGTAAACGGGCAGGATATTATCGAAATCAATCTTTGTGCCGGCGGGGATAGTGGAAATCAATCCGTTATGCTCCGTATCAAAACCGGCAATAGAATCCTCCAACTCTGCCGGCCATTTCCAGAAACTGACAACCTGCTCCGCCGCCGTGGCCACACAGCCCACCAGTGAGCGCACTTCCGTGGTAAGGCCTGTTTCGTAAGTGTAATAAGGGCATCTGCGATTAAAAGGATCGCCCAGCGAGCGCACACTCTCCACCATCTTGTCCACCGGCAGGCGGAAACCGTCCTCTATCGCCCATTGCACATTGCGCCCAACACTGCTCGTCCGTGCCGGCTTGACCTTCGCCACGCCATTCTGCAAGTTAGATAACTCTTTCTGCGCGTTTGGCTGGCCATTCTGCGGGGCAGGCTGGCCATTCTGCAGGGCAGGCTGGCCATTCTGCAGGTTTGGTTGGCCATTCTGCGCGTTTGGTTGGCCATTCTGCGCGTTTGGCAAATTGTTCGGAATGTTTTGAAATCGTTGTGGGGAAGTTTGTAAAGTTTGCGGGGCGTTCCAGAAAGTTTGCAAGGAATTTTGCGGGGATTTTTGCGGAAAGTTTTGGGAATTATGCGAAGGTATAAGCAAATTATGTTGGGAATTTCGTGAGGCTACCTGTTGATTAAGCCCCCCAAGCTGCTGCATTAACAATCCTATCAGCTGCGGAGGCAGACTCTCGCCACTTTCGCCGTACCCAGCCACGAAAGCCGCACTGTCTGTGCCTGCCACCAAAACGAAGATGCCATTTTCTGCGTCCTCCACCACTGCCATCGTTGGCATAGAGACCACAATATCATATTTCTTATCACCATTTCCTTTCGCATTATCCTTAAAAAAAGCATTGCTGCCTGCATTTCCTTTCGCATTATCCTTAAAAAAAGCGCAGCTGCCTATCATTGCCTCACTCCTTTTGGCATTCAGAAAAGCGGAAGCCACCTCCACAGCCCTACCTTCGTTAAGCGTCTGCCCCTTCGCGGGAGACGCCAACCAAAGCACTATGATTACCACTAAAAACAGACTCCTCCTTAATCTCATATTTGTAAAAAAATGTCTCATTTGGGCAATGTCAAAAATGGATTTGGGCAATAACTAAAATCTATTTGAATAATGTCAAAGTTCTTAGGGACAATGACAACATCTATTTGAGCATCGTCAAAGCATTTTCTACCATTGCATTCGCGAAGTTACCACAAAAACACGAAATTACACCCAACAATTTGAAATTTTCCTACAAAAGCAACCCACTGTGCAACAAAAGGCGATATTCCGGCTCAGTAGATATTTAGTGGGGAAATGCATATAAGTGAGCAATTCTGAAGAGGA
>CAZQVW010000206.1:0-3953 GCA_964596865.1 uncultured Bacteroidaceae bacterium | reverse complement strand
ATATAATAATAGGGCGGCGTGATATATTCTCACGACTACGTTATATGATAATAAGGCGGAGCGATGTATTCTCACGGCTACCTTATATAATAATAGGGCGGAGCGATGTATTCTCACGGCTACCTTATATAATAATATCACTACAAAATATGAAGGCATGACTACCTTATATAATACTACACTACCTTATTAATACATTTTCTTACACCTTACACTATTACTATCTATGCTTAGAAAAATCCGAACAACATTGGCGTTGCTGATGTTTGTGATTGTAACGCTATTGCTGCTGGATTTCACCGGTAGCTTGCACCGCTGGTTGGGCTGGGCTGTGAAAATCCAATTCCTGCCGGCACTGATGGCCCTCAACTTGGGGGTGGTGATTGTTTTGGCCCTGCTCACGTTGTTATTGGGGCGCATATATTGCTCGGTGGTGTGCCCGATGGGCGTGATGCAGGACATTGTGGGCTTTATACACCGCAAGACAAACAAAAAGTTGAGATATAAATACTCGCCGGAGAAACGGTGGTTGCGCTGGGGTGTGTTTGCTGTATTTTTGGTGTGCTTGATTATCGGTGTGCCGGCGGTGGTAACGCTGTTGGCGCCGTATAGCAGTTTCGGGCGTGTCGTGCAAAACCTATTCCAGCCCATTTATATCCTTATCAACAACGGATTGGCCGCCATCAGTGCTCACTTCGACAGTTATGCGTTTTATGAGCGCGATGTATGGATTCGCAGTGGCGTTACGTTCGCAGTGGCTGCCGCCACATTCGTGATTGTCTGCATTTTGGCGTGGAGAGGGGGTCGCACCTACTGCAATACCATCTGTCCGGTGGGTACACTGCTGAGCGTGCTGGCGCGGTTTTCGTGGCTGAAGGTGAATTTCGATGAAAAGAAGTGCATCAAATGCGGATTGTGCGCAAAGAATTGCAAGGCATCGTGCATTGACTTCAAAAATCACGCGGTGGACTACTCGCGCTGCATCACCTGCGGCACGTGTATTAGCAAATGCCCGAAAGACGCGCTGCATTATTCCCACCCCAAGAGAATAAGTGCGGCTAATGAGGTAACAGATATAGATGATAAGAAGGAAAAACAGGAAACTGAGCCGTTAATGACCTCGGCCAAGGCCTCGGCTACGCCCCAATCCGCCGAGCACGTGGACAAGAACAGGCGCGCATTCCTTATAGGCGCAGGCGTGGCCCTTTCCGCCACAGCGATGGCGCAGCAAAAGAAGAAATTAGACGGTGGACTGGCACCTATCGTAAAGAAACAGGCGCCCGTGCGCAATACCCCCATCACGCCGCCGGGCTCAGAGGGGATATGGCACCTTTCCGACCACTGCACCGCCTGCCAGCTGTGCGTGGCCGAATGCCCTAACGATGTCTTGCGCCCGTCGTCCGACATAGAGCATTTTATGCAGCCCGTGATGAGCTATGAGAGGGGGTATTGCCGCCCCGAATGCACACGCTGTTCCCGTGTATGCCCAGCCGGAGCCATCAAGCCCATCATGCCATCTCAAAAGAGCGCGATACAAATAGGCCATGCCGTGTGGAACAAGAAAAACTGCGTGGTACTGACGGATAAGGTGGAGTGCGGCAACTGTGCGCGCCACTGCCCTGTGGGCGCAATCTCGATGGAGCCCGCCGAAAGCCTATGGGACGGCGTTAGCGACAACATCCCCGTAGTCCCAATCGTGAACAGTGAGCGCTGTATCGGGTGCGGCGCCTGCGAATACGTATGTCCCGCCACTCCTTTCTCGGCAATCTATGTAGAGGGCCACGAACAACACCGCGAAATCTAATTCCACACCTACTATGACACTGAAAAAACACAACCATACCACACCGCGGCAATCACAAGAGACTGCGGAAAATGAGAATATCAGTCGCCGCAGTTTTCTGAAGCGCATTGGCGGCGGAGCGGTGGCCACTGGAGCGGCACTTACCGGCACCGGCACACTGCTCAACGCCTGTAGCAATAATAACGGGGCGGCCGATGACCCCAATCAGGAGCCGCCCAAGGGAAAGATGACGATGCGCACGCTTTCCAGCGGGCAGAAGACATCGCTGCTGGGCTACGGCATGATGCGCCTGCCCAATACTTCGGGCAATTTCGACCGCAATAGCGATGACCCCGTGGACCAGCGGCAAGTAAACCGCCTGGTGGATTACGCCATCGAGCACGGGCTGAATTTCTTTGACACATCGCCCGCCTACTGCAAGGGCGAGAGCGAAAAAGCCACAGGTATCGCACTGAAAAGGCATAAGCGTAGCGAATTTCTCGTGAGCACCAAACTTTCTAACTTCAATAAGGAGACGTGGAGCTTCCAAGCCTCGCGCGAGATGTTTGAAAATTCGCTCAAGGCCCTGCAAGTGGATTATTTTGACGTCTATCTATTGCACGGAATCGGTATGGCTGACGAAAGCGGCGACTCTATGGCCGCTTTCAACGGGCGGTTCATCGATAACGGCATGCTTCCGTGGCTGGTGGAGCAGAGAAAGAAAGGGCGTATCCGCAATCTGGGATTTTCCTACCACGGCGACATAAATGTGTTCAACCAACTATTGCAATGGCACGATGAGGGGAAATATCATTTCGACATCGCCCTAATAGAACTGAACTATTTGGATTGGCATTACGCCAACCAAATCAACCCACGCAACACAAACGCCCAATACCTCTACACCGAGCTCCACAAACGCCATATCCCCGCCATGATAATGGAGCCTCTGCTGGGCGGAAGGCTTAGCAATGTGCCGCAATCCGTGAATACCGCACTGAAGAAGAAAGACCCCGACCACAGTGTGGCATCGTGGGCATTTCGCTACGCCGGAACACGCGAAGGCGTGGCCGTGGTGTTGAGCGGAATGACGTATATGGAGCATCTTAAGGACAACCTCAAGAGCTATTGCCCGTTGCACCCGCTCACGGAGGAAGAGATGCGCTACCTCGACACCAATATCGCCGAACAAATCGAAGGAAACGGCACCATCCCCTGCACCGGCTGCAAATACTGCATGCCCTGCCCCTACGGAGTGGACATCCCCACCGTATTCGACCACTATAATAAATGCAACAACGAAGGAATGTTCTCACTGAAGCCGCAGGATAAGAATTATAAGAAGTATCGCCGCGAATTTCTCATCGGTTACGACCGCTCGGTGCCGCGCCTGAGGCAAGCCAACCACTGTATCGGGTGCGGCCAGTGTATGCCCCATTGTCCGCAGGGCATACAGATTCCACAACAGATGCAGAAGATAGACGAGTACGTGGAAAAGATGAAACAACAGATGTAATACATTTGAAGGCTAATTAGTTTGATTGAGCAAATCTGCGTAATCATACTGATTAGCCCCTTTTTTCATACGGCAATGACAGAAATTTCACAAACACTGAAAGAAAGCCAATGCTCCTTGGTGGTGAGCAAAGACGGAGCGATGGAAACATACGTAGGGGGCGGCGTAAAGCCACTGCTTCAGTTATTTGACTCCTCGCCCCAGACACTGAAAGGCGCAGACGTGGCAGACAAGGTGGTGGGCAAAGCCGCGGCCTCGATTATGGTGGTGAGCGGCGTGAAGAGCGTCTACACCCCTTTGATTAGTGAGCCTGCCCGCCAATTACTATCCGCCTATAATATCCCCGTGAGCTACGAACACATGGTGCCCAACATCTTAAATCGCCAGCAATCCGACCTTTGCCCAATGGAGCAGGCCACAAAATTCGCCGCCACGCCCACAGAAGCCGTTGCCGCCATTCGCGAGGCTATAAAGAGGATGATGGCCAAGCGATAGTCCGCATTGCGGGAAGAAAGGGCGGGATAGGGAGAAGAAAATGCGCGACAAGCAGATAAATTAGTGCGACAAGCAGATAACTTAGTGCGACAAGCAGACAACTTAACGCGATAAGCAGATAAATTAGTGCGCAAGGGAACAAAACTTTGCGCAGATGAG
>CAZQVW010000205.1:0-3954 GCA_964596865.1 uncultured Bacteroidaceae bacterium | reverse complement strand
TCTTCCATGCCAGAGCGTGCTCGCGGCCTCCGCTCCCCAGTAATAGTATGTTCATCGTTTTATAAGTCTTTGAATGATTGGGTTGTGTGATTAGGGCATTTCTGTTTGTGGAAACAAAAATGCGGGTAGTTGCGAACAAAAGATACTCTGTCGTGAACAAAGAACGGTCTGTCGTGAACAAAGAACCATTTGCCGTAAATTAAGAGAATGTTTTGCCGTAAAAACTAAGATGCGACAAAGGCCAATTAATCGTCATACGAGTTGTCGCGCCCTTTTGCCCACGGAGAGCGGGCGTGCTTTTGGGACTTGTGCCCCTCACGACGGGCGGACTGACCGTTTCCACTGCGGCCATTGCGGTCTTTGCCCTTATAGGAATTAGAGCGGAGACCATCGTTGCGCTGACGCTCGCCGAAATCTTGCTGGCGGTCGCGGTAGTCTTGCTGCCTGTCGCGATGCCGCTCGCGATTACTGTCGTGGCCTCCTCCTTGACGGCTCACAAAATCGCGATGGCGCTTTACCATGTATGCGGGAATGTCGTCGTTCTCGTCATCATCATCGTTATTCGCGCGGAATTGGCGGCGCGGCTTGAGCGGGCGCTTCTCAAAATTGCGGCGCCGCTCTTCATCGGTTTTTAATTCGCCACCCTCCTGACGAAATCCCTTGAGTTTGCCGTCAAAGAGCTGATATTTGCGAAACTCGCACGGGAGCGCACCGTTATATAGCGGGATTACCAAACTGGGCTTGAGGCCAATCATATCAAACGTCTCCTTATGATAAGAGATAATCCAAGCATCATTGCCGGTGAATTGGTGTTTCAGTTTTTCACCGATGGTGCGGTAGAGCCCCGAGAGGTTGGGCGCGGAGATACGCTCGCCATAGGGCGGGTTCATCACCATAATCGCGGGCTGCTCGGGCTTATGGAATTGCTGGAAAGGCTGTTGGGCTATGTCTATGCAATCCAAAACGCCCGCCGAGCGCGCATTCCTGGTGGTGGCGCCCACGGCCACGGGATCTATGTCGCGAGCATATATCTTATGGGTGAAGGAGCGCTCCTGACTGTCGTCATCATAAATACTTTGGAGGAGGTCGGCATCAAAATCGGGCCAATTTTCAAACGCATACTTGCCCTGATGAAAGATGCCGGGATAGATATTGCGAGCAAGCAGGGCGGCCTCCACCGCTATCGTGCCCGACCCGCACATGGGGTCGATCAAATCTTTCTCTCCCTGCCAACCGGTGAGCATCAGCATGCCGGCTGCCAGCACCTCATTGATGGGACTCTCCACCGTGGCTACTCGATAGCCGCGCTTGTGGAGACTCTCGCCCGAGGAATCAAGCGAAAGCGTACACTCCTTGCCGCTAATATGGATATTGAGGCGAATATCGGGATTGGCCACACTGATATTCGGGCGCTGACCGTCATTCTCGCGGAAATAATCCACAATGGCGTCCTTCACCTTGTAGGCCACAAACTTGGAGTGGCGGAAATCTTCGGAATAGACTACTGAATCCACCGCGAAAGAGGTCTTGAGGTCCAAATACTTATGCCAATCAATCTGATGCACGGCATTATAGACCTCATCGGCGTCGCTGGCTTGAAATTCGTGGATAGGCTTAAGGATTCTAAGGGCGGTGCGCAAACAGAAATTGGCCTTATACATCATTTGCTTGTCGCCCGTGAACGACACCATGCGGATGCCTTTCTCCACATCGGTGGCTCCCAATTGGGTTAGCTCTTGCGCCAGCACATCTTCCAGGCCCTGGAATGTCTTGGCCACGAGTTTGAATTGCTCCATTGTTTGGGGTAAGGAAAAAAGTAGGTTTGAAAAAAGGGAAATTGTATGAAAAAGGATAATATGAACAAGCGGAAAGGACTAATGGTCGGTTGTGCGATACTGAGTGAGACGAGCGCCGGGCGCCACATCTTCTGTTACCCACAAGTTGCCGCCTACCACTGCGCCCTCGCCCACGGTTACGCGCCCGAGGATGGTGGCATTGGAATAGACGATGACATTGTCTTTGAGGATGGGGTGGCGGGGAATGCCCTTGATGGGAGTGCCATCAGGAGCGAGCGGAAAACTCTTAGCGCCGAGAGTAACGCCCTGATACAGCTTCACATTGTTGCCGATAATGCAAGTGGCGCCAATGACCACGCCGGTGCCGTGATCCACGGTGAAGTGAGTGCCGATTTCAGCGCCAGGGTGGATGTCGATGCCGGTCTCGCTATGAGCCATCTCGGTGAGCATTCTGGGAATCAGGGGCACGCCCTCCTTAAACAGGACATGCGCCAAACGATAGTTGCTCAAAACCTTGATGATGGGGTAACAGCTCACCACCTCGCTATAACTGGTGGCGGCGGGGTCGCCCTTATAGGCTGCCTCCACGTCGGTGGCCAGCACTTCCTTGATGGAAGGCAACTTTTCAATTACGCGCGAGGCTATTTCTGCGGCACGGTCGTAGACGGCGTTTTGATTATCGTTTTCCTCGGGGAGATCGCCGTTCAAATAGAGGCCAGCCGCTATTTGCGATGTGAGCAGAGTGTAGACCCTCTCCACCGTTACACCTATATTATATTTGATTATGTTTTTGTTTACCGAGGAACGGCCGTAGAATCCAGGAAAAAATATGGAACGGCATAGCTCTACCACTTCCTCCAGCACTTTTGCCGAGGGTATGAGGTCGCTATCAGAAAATTCGCGCAACATCCCGTGTTGCTCCATAAATGAATAGTCGGACAGGCGTTCTACGGTATCTGAAAAAAGTCGGGTAAACTTTCCGGGTTTCATCCTTATATGTTTGAATAGTAGGCTATGTTGTAGCCAAAGCCTGATTATTGGCGCTTTTTTCGGGGCTGCCTGAGCTTATGATGCTGTTAAATATTGCTCAAAGGGCGTGGCGTGGCGCCTGCGTCAGGTTAATCAAACGCAAAATTACTATATTTTCGCATAACATGCCCTTTTCTGGACACCGAAAACAAAAAAATTGCAATTATATTTGGCTAAATAGTAGGTAAACATTAATTTTGCAGTCGATTTCACCGAGCACAATGTGCGCATCACCGTGTTATCGGACAGTGCTAATGAGTGTGGGAGTGCCTGTACGCCATTGAAAAATACAGAGGGCGGGCCGAGCGGTGAAATAAATTCCTAAATCAGTATTTATTTAACATCAACACCTACGAATCGTAGTCCGCACTAACGTGTGCGGTGCGCTTCTTACTTTTATTTTTATGCCCAATTACAAATTAGACGAACTCCACACAAAAACCATCGAGGAGCTTCGCACCATTGCCCGCGAACTGGGATTAAATCCCAAGCCGCAGGACACCAAGCAAGACATCGCTTACAATATTATTGACGAGCAGGCCATTCTTACAGCCAAGAATACTTCAGACGAGCGTCGCGCACGCCGTAAGCGCATTGGAGATAAAAAGATAACCGACAAACCTGTTGCTGCGGATAACAATGAAAGCGCCACACCCGCCGCCGACACGCCTTATTCCCCCGCCGATACTGATGCTGCGGCCGAGGCACCGGTGAAGCGCCGCCGTGGACGCCCCCGCAAGGAGGAGACTTTGACTAAGGCCGCCGACACATCGACTACCCTCGCCGTGCAGCCCCAACTATTTGCGCCCGTAGAAAACGCTCCCGCTGACGAAGATGCGCCTGCCGCAGAGACTCCTAAACGTCGCCGCGGCCGCCCCCGCAAAGAGGAGGCCTTGGCCAAAACTGCCGCGCTCGAGGCCACTAATGGCGCAAATGACGAGGCCACTACCGATGAGGAAAATTCTTCTATCGCCCCAAGTGCCGCACAGAGCGACAATGCCATATCCCAAAACACGGAAAGCTCGCTTGCTCCCGATGCCGCAGAGACACTTGTGCCGAAAGAAAACGGCGCTCCCGCTTATGCTGCCGATTCTGATGGCGCAGCCCCCACGTCTGCCTATATGAGCGC
>CAZQVW010000204.1:0-3958 GCA_964596865.1 uncultured Bacteroidaceae bacterium | reverse complement strand
ATAGCGATGTTATCTTATGAGATAGCGATAGTTTTTTATGAAGTAGCTTTGTCAAGAGTTTTTCTGCGGTAGCCGGTTTGCTTCTTGTCGTGCTCTTCTTTCATGTCTATCTCGTTGCCTTCGGAATCCACAAAGCGATATTGCAGGAAGGCAAGGCTCTGGTCGGGGATGATGCGGAGGCCGAGTCCGTATTTCATGCGCCAGCGCTGTTTCAAAGAGATTATGCCCTGGTTGATATAGGCATAGACGTATGGGTGAACGAATAGTCGCAGTTTGGTGTAATTCAGTTCGGTAAAGAGCTTTTTAATTTTCCTTTCCAGTGTGTCGGTAAATAGGAAACTGGACTTGATATGACCTGTGCCGAAGCAAGAGGGGCAATCTTCCTCCACCTCCACCTCCATTGCGGGCCTCACTCTCTGACGGGTAATCTGCATCAGTCCGAATTTGGTGAGTGGCAATACGTTATGGCGGGAGCGGTCTTGCTTCATGATGTCCACCATGTGGCGATAGAGCTGATCGCGGTGTTCGGCGGAGGCCATATCTATGAAGTCCACGATTATGATTCCGCCGATGTCGCGTAGACGCAATTGGCGCGCTATTTCATCGGCAGCACCTATGTTCACATCGAAAGCGCCGGTCTCTTGGTCTTCTGAATTTTTGGCACGGTTGCCACTATTCACGTCAATCACGTGCAGGGCTTCAGTGTGCTCTATAATAAGGTAGGCTCCGTGTTTGAAGGTTACGGTGGTGCCAAAGGCCGATTTGATTTGCTTGGTAACGGCAAACTTGTCGAAGATAGGTATTTGGCCCTTGTATAGCTTTACGATGTCTTCTTTTTCGGGCGCTATGACCTTGATATAATCTTTTATCTCCTCAAAGGTTTTGGGGTCGTTTACGTGTATGGCTTCGTAGGATGGATTAAACAGATCTCTGAGCAATCCTACGGCGCGGCTACTTTCTTCGTAGACAAGGCTGGGCAGTGAGGAGCATTTCTGCACTGCGTTAATGGTGGAGTCCCAGCGTTTTAGCAATACCCTCAGCTCTTGGTCTAATTCGGCTGCACGCTTGCCTTCGGCCACGGTGCGCACGATGACGCCAAAGTTTGGCGGGAGGATACTGGTGATTATTTGTTTGAGACGACTGCGCTCGGCGCCGGAACGAATCTTTGTGGAGATGGAGACCTTGGTGTCGAATGGTATTAAGACCAGAAACCTACCGGCAAAATTCAGTTCGCACGACAATCGCGGCCCCTTGGTGGAGATGGGCTCCTTGGTAATCTGCACCAACACCTCATCGCCCACTTTCAGCACGTCCTGAATGGCGGCATCCTTGCCCAGGATTGGCTGGCGCTGCGCCTTGGATATGTCAAACTGCTTTTTGCGGTTGTTTCTTACTTGCTTAATAAATTTCTGAAAGGAAAAGTAATTTGGCCCTAAATCCAAACAATGCAGAAAACCGCCTTTTTCGTGCCCCACATCCACAAAACATGCGTTTAGCCCGGGCATCAGTTTTTTCACCTTGGCCAAATACATATTTCCCGCGGAATAAAGTTGGCTCATCTCCTGCCGCTGGAATTCCATCAGTCGGCCGTCTTCCAGCAGGGCGATGCTCACAGCTTTTTTCTGCGAGTCGATTACGAGTTCACTTGTCATTGAGGTTTTTCTTCGTTAGATAATAGGGTGTGAATGTGGCAAATAGTGGGGTGGGGGCGAGGTGGCAAAAATCCTACGCCATAGGCTCTCGCTCTTTTGGCCATCTATTTGCAAATAAAAAGAAAACAGGCCAGGCCTTGATGGGGAAATAATCTCCAGGCTCTGCCTGGCCTGTGTGTTCTTACAGAATCAGCGTAAGTTATTTGCTCTTATGTCTGTTCTTTCTCAGTCTTTTCTTACGCTTGTGAGTAGACATCTTGTGTCTTTTCTTCTTTTTTCCGTTTGGCATAGTTTTGATTTTTAGTTGTTAGTATTTCTCATTCGTATGTGCCGCTGTAGGGGGCGAAAAGCGCGGGATTAATCCCTATCGCTATTTCTTGGCCACAGCGGTAGCGAATGTCTTGGCCGGTTTGAAAGCGGGAATATTGTGTTCGGGCACAATAAGAGTGGTGTTCTTCGAGATGTTGCGAGCAGTCTTTGTAGCTCTCTTTTTGAGGATAAAGCTACCGAAACCGCGTAGGTAGACATTGTTGCCACCTATCATATTGTCTTTCACACTCTCCATGAAAGCCTCTACCACGGTAAGGGCCGTAGACTTGTCAATGCCGGTCTTTTCTGAGATTTCAGAAACGATATCTGCTTTTGTCATCTTGGGGTTGTTTTTTGATAATAGTTATTATGTGTTTTTTCTTTTCAAGGTGCAAAGGTAATCCTTTTTCTTTGATTTTGACACTATTAGAGATGAAATTTTGCACGCCAATCGTCAAAAATCCACCCTCGCGGTTTTCTGTGTAGCATTTATACCTTATTATATAAAGCGCAAGGAGCAATAATGCAGCTCTTCATTTTTGGCATTCATTTGAATAAAGCAGGAGGTAAGCACCTTTGGATTGGTGTTTACCTCCTATCTTAAGCGTGTGATGAAATGTGGCGGAGATTATCTAATAATTAGATGTATCTGCGTGTAAATCAATTCTGCCTGCTTGTTAGTTAATTAAATTTGCGAGCTAAAGAATGAGCGGAATGCCCAGATAAATGATTCCTGTCCGTTCTTTCATTTGTGCTATTTCAGTTTGGCGGAGAAAAACTCGCACAATTTGGCGCTAATCTGGTCTACATACTCTTTTACAAAGTATGTACGGATATGCGTGGCGCCAGGAACGATAAACAATTCCTTGTCGGCCGTAGATGTGGCCTTAGCAAACGCTTCTTCGCTCATATAGCGACTGTCGGCTATGGACCCTGCGATGACGAGCAAGGGCTGAGTGATGAGGTCGGCGTGGTCGGTGGCATCCCAAGCCGTCATATCCATCAAGGAGCTCTTGAGATATGTGCCCGGGGCGTTGGGAGAACGGTGGGTAACGCTATAATAGAAATAGCCATCGCGATAGAGATCCACCTTGATTTTGCGCGCCTCTTCCGGCGTCATATTGGTAAATCCCATAACCTCCGGTTCTTCGCCGGCGGCCTCCTTTTGTCGGGCAAGCGAAGCGTCCATCAATCTTTCCTGTATGCTATTCATCTGGGTGCGCATATACCCGTTGCGGCGAACATCGCCCGTGTTGAATAGGCTGAGCGTAGCCACTGCCTTAATGCGATGATCCCTTTGGGCAGCGGCGAAAGTATAGCCGCCTCCGCCACAAATGCCAAATGCCCCCACTCGGTTTGGATCTACAGCGGGATAATTTTGGATATAGTCGATAGCGCCCTGTATATCGCCGATACGGTTGGCGGGTTTGTCGGTGCGACGTGGAGTGCCCCCGCTTTCGCCTTGATAGCGTGCATCGAAAGCAATAGTAACAAAGCCGCTTTCGGCCAACAGCTGGGCATAGAGCCCGGCCACTTGGTCTTTACTGCCGCCATTAGGGTGGGCCACCACCACAGCAGCGTAGTTTCCATTCTCACTATAGCCAGCGGGCGTATATACATTGGCTACCACGTCGATTCCGTCCACCTTATAATTCACGCGGCGGATATTAACTTTACCTGGCTCGTTCTTGCTGATAGCATTTTCGTAGACAAGGCCCAGGCTGTTTGGTGTAAGGGTTGGCCCCTCGTCGCCATAGACTTGCGCATTCACATTTGTTGCCATAATTACAAGTATTAAAAATGTTAGGATTTGTCTGTTCATAGCTATTCTTTTATTTGAGGGATAATTGTCTTCTTTCCGTTTATGATATATGTGCCAGCCCTCAATTCCGCAAGGCTGTGCCTTTGACTGATAATCTTCTTACCGCTGAGGTCGTAGACATTATATTGTAGTGCGCCCTTTTGCTTGGAAGTGGTATTCTTAAATGTTTTTTTAT
>CAZQVW010000203.1:0-4009 GCA_964596865.1 uncultured Bacteroidaceae bacterium | reverse complement strand
ATTTGATGCAACACCAAAGTCAGATTGACGCTGCCCTCCAAAACGACAGTACCTACGATTATGACGGCTGCTTCAGATACGTCCGTCCAATCATAAAGAACGCAGATGTGGCCATTGCCAATCTGGAAGTAACGCTGGCTGGCAAACCTTATGCCGGTTATCCGCGCTTTAGCGCACCGGATGACTATCTTGCGGCCATAAAAGATGCCGGATTCAATATATTGCTCACAGCCAACAACCATTCTTGCGACACAGGGCAGAAAGGAATTGAGCGCACCATCAAGCTCCTCGATTCATTGCGCATTCCTCACCTCGGCACCTACCTCAACGCCACTGAATGCGCAAAATCCTATCCGTATATCTTGGAAAAACAGAGCTTTCGAATCGCCTTGCTCAATTATACCTACGGCACTAACGGACTACCCGTGCCCGAGCCAAATATTGTAAACCTCATCGACACCGCCCAGATACTTTCCGACATCAATGCCGCCAAACGCACCAATCCCGATGCTATAATCGCCTGCATGCATTGGGGTACGGAATATCTTTTGCAGCCAGATGATAGTCAGAAGGCGATGGCGAAATGGCTTTTGCAGCACGGTATTACGCATATCATTGGCAACCACCCCCATGTGGTGGAACCGATAGAGGTACTCACGGATAGAAACGGAGAGAAGCACGTGGTGGTGTGGTCTTTGGGCAATTTCCTTTCAGGAATGAAGGCCCCGAACACAGACGGCGGCCTAATGGTGTGGATTAAGTTGGTGAAGCGCACTACTGCCGGCGATATTGCTTTCATTGACGCAGAAACGAGCAAGATTAAGACTGATTCTGAAGCGAATAGCACAGAAAAGAGCAATATTAAGTCTGATGTAGAAACTAATCGCGCAGAAAAGAGTTCGGATACGGTCAGTACGAAATTGCTTGGCGCCGAATATAGCTTGGTTTGGGTAAGTCGCCCAGCAATTGGTGGCAGGAAAGAATACCGTCTCTACCCGTCAGACATTCCTACCAACACTCTAAAGCCAAACGAGAAAGTGCGCATGCGGGCGTTCCTGAATTCGGCGCGCACTCTGTTCGCAAAATACAATACAGGCATCAAAGAAAACATCAATCCCAGCCACATAGGGAAAAAGCCCTATGTGACAGAAAAATAAATCATCATGTCGAAATATTTAGTGGAAGACACCCGCAAGGTAACCACCCTGCGCTTGAAAGAAATGAAGGGGCAGGGCAAAAAGATTGCCATGCTCACTGCCTATGATTACACGATGGCCAAATTAGTGGACGCCGCCGGAGTAGACGCCATCCTCATTGGCGATTCGGCCTCCAATGTCATGGCCGGCAATACCACCACACTGCCTATTACAGTGGATCAGATGATATATCACGCTCGTGCCGTTACTCGCGCAGTCAAGCGGGCACTGGTGGTGTGCGATATGCCATTCGGTTCGTATCAAGTAAACGCCACCGAGGGCGTAAGTAACGCCATCAAGATAATGAAGGAGACAGGATGCGACTGTGTGAAACTGGAAGGCGGCGAGGAGATCCTCGATGTGGTAAAGAAGATATTAGATGCGGGCATTCCAATAATGGGCCATTTAGGTCTACGCCCTCAGAGCATCAACAAATACGGTACTTTCGCTGTCCGCGCGAAAGACGACGCCGAAGCCGAAAAACTGATTCGCGATGCCCACCTATTGGAGGACGCCGGTTGTTGCGCCATTGTGCTTGAGAAAATTCCTGCTACACTGGCCAAGCAGGTGGCCGATGAATTAAGCATCCCAATTATCGGCATCGGAGCCGGACACGGAGTAGACGGACAGGTATTGGTACTGCAGGATATGCTGGGTATGGATCACGGATTTTCTCCCAAATTCCTTAGGCGATATGCCGACCTCTCCACAGTCATCACCGATGCCGTGGGGCAATATGTGAGCGACGTGAAAGACGTTTCCTTCCCCAACGATAGCGAGCAATATTAGAAGCAATCAACAATCATTCATATAAAAAGATTTACATACAAAATTAGGGCGATTCCACTTGAACAAAGCGAAATCGCCCTAATTTTTTCATTCTTAAAGGGACGACAAAAAACAATAGACCGGCATTAGCGGCTAATCAAACCGCAGGGCTTTCACCGGACGAATGCGAGAAACCACCATTGTGGGGCCAAGAAGAACAATTGTACAGATTATGAGTGTGGCAACATTGATAAGCGCTATTGCAGGCCAATGAAAAGCCACCGGCACGTGGTCTACATAATAACTGGTGGCGTCGAGGCCCATCAGATGCCACCGGTATTGCACAAAACAGATGCCCAGACCAATTATATTTCCCCAAACCAATCCTCTTATCACGATAAACACACCGTAATGCAGGAACACGCGGCGCACAAGTGAGCCTCGAGCACCAAGAGCCTTGAGAATACCGATGGTCGTGGTCTTATCCAAAATAAGGATGAGCAAACCACTGGTCATAGTGAAGCAACAAACACAGACCATCAGTCCAAGAATTACCCAGATATTGAGGTCGAGAAGTTTGAGCCAGTCGAAAATCGAGCCATAGAGCTCCTTGATAGTATAGACACCATAGTAGCACCCGTTTTTATCGGGCAGGGAGGGCTTTACCACAGCCACACGGTCGGCAACATCGTCAAGGCGCGAGAAATCCGCCACAGACAGTTCCAATTCAGAGCATTCATCAGCGCCCCACCCCATCAGCGAGTTTACAGCCTTGCGCGAACACAGGACAAGGTTGTTATCAAACTGCATCATGTTGGTTTCGTAGACACCCTTCACCACATAGCGTCGCATACGCACATCATCGTCAAAGAAATAAGCGAACACCTTGTCGCCGCATTTGAGAGAAAGGGCTTTTTGCGTGGCACGACTAATCAGTATCTCGTTTTCCGATGCGGAATTGCCGAAATCTGGCAACGCGCCTTCCACCATGTGGGCAGCGATAAAGGCAGTATCATAATCCGCCCCCACTCCTTCAAACATCAAACCCTGAAATTCCTCATCCGTCTTGAGGATGCCCATCTTTTTGGAGACAGCCTGCACGTGAGAGACGCCTTCCACTTTCTTTAAGCGCTTGAGAAAATCTTTCGAGACCTCCACAGGAATCTCCTGCCCGCTCTGCAGCGCATCGGAATTGAGCACTTGTATGCTGCCGCCGAAGCCCACCACCTTATTCTTGATTTCATTTTTGAAACCCACCACCACTGCCACGGAGACAATCATCACCGCCAGGGCAATGGCCACACCAATGGTGGCAATCTTCACTCCGAGCGAAGATATGTGCGCCTTATTGTCGGGCGAGCTGTAGAGACGGCGGGCAATGAAGAATGAAAGGGACATAATGACGATTTATGAGTACAGAAATCGAATATTAGGATTTAGCTCAAACAGCCATAAGATATTTACACTCGAGCAAAGAATGATTTAATATTGTCGCGGACCAAAGATGGCTGTACCCACGCGCACCATATTACTACCCTCACTTATGGCAATCCTCCAATCGTGGCTCATGCCATAGGAGCGAATAGCAAAATCAGGCTTGTCGGCAAAATAATCCGCCTTCATCTCCTGAAAGAAATTATATACCTGACGAAAATCACTATGTACGCGATTCTCATCAGGAGTATTACTGGCCATACACATCATTCCGCACAATCTCACACCAGTGAATTTGCGCCACTCTCCCTCTTTGAGCATTTGGCGACATTCATCGATAGAGAAACCAAATTTCGTTTCTTCCGCTGCCACATGTATCTGTAATAAACAATCAATTACGCGATTATTCTTGAGAGCTTGTTTATTCACTTCCGCCAGTAGATGGAGCGTATCAATGCTGTGTATAAGATTTACATACGGAGCAATGTATTTCACCTTGTTTGTTTGGAGATGACCGATGAAATGCCACCGGATATCCTTGGGCATGGCCTCTTGTTTACCGCGCAATTCCTGCACGATATTCTCACCGAAATCGCGCTGCCCTACATCGT
>CAZQVW010000202.1:0-4053 GCA_964596865.1 uncultured Bacteroidaceae bacterium | reverse complement strand
CAATAACTAAACAGTACTGTTTAGTTATTGTTACAGCACTGTGAACGCAAACTAAAACGCGATTTTTGCGACTTAGGACGGGAAAAGTTGATTTTATCGCGAATTTTCGGGGCGACATTGCGGAATATTGATAATTAATCACAGCGCACTTTTGCGCGCACACCGTTTCCACGGATTAATTGATGGAAATTCGCGTTCTATTTACGAAAATTCGTGTTTAGAAACATAAAAAATGGCAAGTACAGTGGGGGCGGGTTGCGGGGTCTCCAAAATTTTAGGGACAAAAATTTGGAGTGCTTTATACCTGCCCGCAAAATAGCGCAACTACATCATGTAATTCAAACCATTAACCGCGCCGGCAATCGGCAGGCTGTACAAAGCACCCCAAGATTTTCGTTCTTAAAATCTTGAGGGCTCCGCAATGCCTGCCCTACAGGTCAAACATACGCATTAATACCTAAACAAGACCCTCTCCCCTAAATTAAATCGAGGCCATTGAGGAAAGCAAGGATGAGCAAAACGGGAGCTACCCATTTCAAAAGAAATAAAATCAGTTTGGCACCGCGAGCGCGCACAGTATGGTTGTTGGTAATCTCTTGATAGAAGACAGAAGCGGGTATCTTCCAACCAATGAATATCGAGGTGAGGATACCGCACACGGGCAGCATGAGGGTGGTGGTAACATAGTCGAAGAGATCAAACACATTCTTGCCATTGAGCGTGAAACCGCCGAGGACACCCATGCTAAGCGAGCAAACGGCGCCGAGGACGATGGAAAACAGTGTTACATAGAGGGCGGCGCGGGAGCGCTTGACGTGCCACGCTTCGTTTACGTAGGCCGTGGTTACTTCCTCAATGGATATGGCCGATGTGAGTACGGCCAAAACCAATAACAGATAGAAAAGTACACTCATCGCGAGCCCCAAAACGGGCAGAGAGGCGAAAGCCTGTTGGAAAGAACAGGGCAGGGCGATAAACACCAGTGAGGGGCCGGCTTGCGGGTCGATGCCGGCAGAGAATACGGCGGGGAAAATAATCATGCCGGCCATGATGGCCACGATGGTGTCGATAGAAACTATACTGATGGCGGAATTAACCAGTTTAACATCCTTATTAAAATAAGAGGCGTAGGTGCACAGACAGCCCATACACAGACTGAGGGAATAAAACGACTGTGCCACGGCGTCCAAGACCACCTTGCCCGTGATTTTCGAGAAATCGGGGTGGAACAAAAAACCTAATCCGGCCTTTGCGCCCGGGGTCATCATGGAGCACACCACCAATATCAATAATATCACGAACAAGGCCGGCATCAAGACCTTGGATAGCGCCTCGATGCCGCGCTTAACGCCGCTCACGATGGCCACGTGCACCAGTCCCGTGAACACTACCATATATATAAGGGGTTCCCAGACGGAGGAAGAGAAGTCGGAGAAAGTTTTGGTGAAGTGTTGCGCCATTTGTCCGTGGCTAATGCCGTCTACGGAGAGCGGTCCTGCGCCGCCAACGGTGGCTTCGGCGGCGGTCTGCAAAGCCATCACCAGATATTTCAACATCCAGCCCGACACCACGATATAATAACACATTATCAACGCTGCCGCCGCCACTCCGATGAAGCCGATATTTCCCCAAAAGCGGCTCTTGGTGAATGAGCGGTAGGCGTGGGCGGTATTGCTGTGGCTATGACGCCCCACCATAAATTCCGCCACCATCAACGGCACACCTAATAATAGTACACTGACGATATACACCAAGATAAAGGCTGCGCCACCATTGTCGCCCGTCTCCACCGGAAATCGCCAGATATTTCCTAACCCTACAGCCGAGCCCGCTGCCGCCATGATGAGGCCGAATTTCGAACCAAAGGAGGCGCGGCCCTGCGCAGTGGGGGAACCGCTGACAGGAGAGGAGGATATATTTGTGGAAGACATTGCGCTACTGCCGGAAGTGGTGGCGCTTTTGCCGGAAGTAGCCGAATTAGCGGCGGAAGAGGCGGCGCCGTTGCCGGAGGAGCTACTATTTGATTGCGCGGTAATTATACTGTTAGCGGAATGGAGAGTTTGTGCCATAATAGAGTGTCAAAAATTTTCTTTTCTTATTCCAAAAATAAACTAATGGTGCAAAATTAATCATAAAATTAGACTTTTGGCACATAAAAGGCCACTGTTTGCACCAATATGCGAGTTGGCGCCATCTTTTTGCAGTCTATGGATTACGAAAAGCGCCATGATGTAATACCTTTTCCTAATAAATTATTATCTTTGCCAATTAAAATTTCTTCATAATACCGTAAATAGATGAAAGCTGCATACTGTTTCCGCCTTTTTGCGATAGGAATGAGTGTATTGCTGTGTTTTGGGTGCAGCGGATGGAAAGAGCCTGCCGCCACCTCAAAAGACGACGCTCCCATCTTCCCCGATTATAAAGATGTGGCGATGCCTATCAATATAGCACCACCCAATTTTGGCATTGAGGGCGCCACACATATCCAAGCCGTAATGCGCAGTGGAGACAAGGAGGTAAGCCTGACTGGGGAAGACCACATAGAAATCCCGTTAGACGATTGGCAGGCGCTCAAGAGCGAGGCCGTGAAATCACAGAGGGTGGCAGGGCAAATAGAGGTGAGCGTGGCGGCGTGGACGAACGCCCATCCACGGGGGATAGCCTACCAGCCCTTTCATATCACGGTATCGCCGGATTCCATAGACCCGTATATCTGCTATCGCCTCATCCCGCCGGGCTATCAGGCGTGGAATACCATGGGAATCTACCAGAGAAATCTGTCAAACTACGATGAAGAACCCATTGTTACCAACGCCCAAAACGCCCACGGCTGCGTTAATTGCCATTCGCTGGCGCAATATTCGCCCCAAAAGGGATTTCTATTCCATGCCCGCGGTCAAGGCGGCGGCACTGTGGTATATCGCGGAGGCCAACTGAAGAAAGTGGCACTGGAGAGCATGGGCCCGATGCGTAGCGGCACATATCCCATGTGGCACCCCGAGGGGCGCTGGGTGGCGTTCTCATCAAATATCACGCGCCAGTCATTCTACGCCCACTCCATGGATAAGATTGAGGTGTATGACAATAGTTCCGACCTCATTATCTATGATTCCAAGAACGATCGCGTCCTTGCCGACCCGCGCTTCAGTGATTCATTGCATTGGGAGACGTTTCCCGCCTTTTCTCCCGATGGCCGCTGGCTTTATATCTGCCAAGCCAAACCGGTGAGGATGCCCACTTGTTTTAACGACCTACATTATTCCCTTCTGCGTGTCTCCTTTGACGCACAAACGGGTAGCCTCGGCTCCGAGGTGGACACCATCTATAGCGCCGCCAGCAAGGGCGGCAGTGTGTCCTTCCCCCGTATCTCGCCCGATGGCCGTTGGTTGCTTTATACGTGGAGCCAGTGCGCCACATTCCCAATCCATCATAAAGAGGCCGACCTCCGTATGATAGACCTCCGCTCGCCCGATTTCCATGAGGTGGCGGACATTGGACCTATCAACAGTGATGACGTGGATTCCTATCACAGTTGGAGTTCTAACGGGAAATGGGTAATTCTTTCCAGCAAACGCATAGACGGGCGCTATACCCGCCTGTTTCTTTCCCACTGGAACGGACGCCGCTTCTCCAAACCGATGCTTCTCCCCCAACGCGAGCCCGCTCATAACCTTTGGCGAATGTATAGTTACAATATCCCCGAATTTATGAGCGCCCCCGTCCATTTTGATGCCGACAAACTCTCGCGCCTAATGGCGCCGGATTGAGGATAGCGCACAAAAAAGATGCCAAAGATGCTAAAATCAATAGATTATGAGTCAAAGACGAAGAAAAAACACTATATTCCCTGTTCATAATTTTGCCAAAAATCAAAATGCCACGACAAAAAACGGTGGTGGCAGTGAAAGAAGCGCCAACAGTATGACAAAAGCCGTTGGTAGTGGTACGAAAACCGGCGGTAGTAGTACAAAAGCCCTTGGCGGCAGTACAAAAGGCGGCGGTAGAGGTAGGAGAATAATAAATGCGTGGTGGTGGCCCGCCGTAGTGGTG
>CAZQVW010000201.1:0-4086 GCA_964596865.1 uncultured Bacteroidaceae bacterium | reverse complement strand
AAGTTGTAACTTTGCCAAATAATAATAAATAAGGTGTGTACGCGCCTAAAAGTGGTGGGCAAGCGCAACAAAGCAGTGCTCACATATTCAAAAGTGGCGGGCAAGCGCAGTAAAGCAGTGCTCACATATTCAAAAGTGGCGGGCAAGCGCAGTAAAGCAATGCTCACGTATTCGAAAGTGGCGGGCAAGCGGATTGATGACGTGCTCACTCGCAACAAACAGACACATAAACGATTGAAATAGAAACATACAACTAAAATATGATACATTTTTTCAAGACACCACAAAAAAGCATCATCGCCGTGGATGCGGACAGTACCCTTAATAAGGAGAATGTAGAAGCATTGAAATGGCTGTTCGGCGGCGCCGAAAGTATTGACGATGCCAACACGCTTAATACAGACCAAAAGGCGGGGGCAAGCGGAAAGAGCGACACTGACAGTGCCTCCCAGGCAAGGGTGGGCGACAATCTCAACGCTGACAGTGCGCAAGCCGCGGGTAAAAAGATTGAAGGCTTCTTTGTGGGGCCCAGAAAAGAGATGATTACGCCGTGGAGCACCAATGCTGTGGAGATTACCCAGAATATGAGTATCACGGGCATCACCCGAATAGAGGAATATTTCCCCGTAAAGGACAAGGACGCCGATTACGACCCCATGCTCCAGCGTATGTATGAGGGGTTGGACCAACAAATCTTCACCACCAACCGCAAGCCGGAGCCTATCAAGATTATCGACAACATCGAGGAATATAACGAGCAGGAGGGATTGGCTCTCTCCAAAGACGAGATTGCTTATCTCCACAACGTGGAGGGCCAACTGGGGCGCAAGCTCACTGATTCGGAGGTATTCGGCTTTGCTCAGATTAATTCCGAGCACTGCCGCCACAAAATCTTTGGTGGCACGTTTATTATAGATGGTCAGGAGATGCCCTCCTCGCTCTTCCAAATGATTAAAAAGACCACCAAGGAGAATCCTCATCATATCCTGTCGGCCTATAAGGATAATGTGGCGTTCGCCCAAGGGCCGGTGGTGGAGCAGTTTGCTCCGCAGGACCAAACCACGTCGGACTACTTCATAATCAAGGACATCGAGAGCGTAATCTCCATCAAGGCCGAGACCCACAACTTCCCCACCACCGTGGAGCCGTTCAACGGTGCGTCCACCGGAACAGGCGGCGAAATTCGCGACCGTATGGGCGGCGGCACCGGTTCGTGGCCCATCGCAGGCACGGCTGTGTACATGACCAGTTATTCGCGTCTGCAGGGCGAAAGGCCGTGGGAGAGCATCCTGCCCGTGAGGAAGTGGCTTTATCAGAGCCCCGAGCAGATATTGATAAAAGCCAGCAACGGTGCCAGCGATTTCGGCAACAAATTCGGCCAACCGCTCATCGCGGGCTCTGTGCTCACCTTTGAACACCAAGAGAAGAAGCCCGAAAATCAGACAAACGCCACTGACGACCCCATCTACAACGAGAAATACGGTTACGACAAGGTGATTATGCTGGCTGGCGGCGTGGGCTACGGCACCAAGCGCGACTGCTTGAAGAAAACTCCCCGCAAAGGAAATAAAATCGTGGTGGTGGGCGGCGATAACTACCGCATAGGATTGGGCGGAGGCTCTGTTTCCTCGGTAGATACCGGCAGATATTCCAACGGCATCGAGCTCAACGCCGTGCAGCGCGCCAATCCCGAGATGCAGAAGCGCGATTACAACCTTATCCGCGCCCTTTGCGAAGGCGAGGAGAACCCCGTCATCTCTATCCACGACCACGGTTCGGCCGGCCACGTAAACTGCCTTAGCGAACTGGTGGAAGATTGCGGCGGCGAGATTGAAATGGACAAACTGCCCATAGGCGACAAGACACTCTCCGCCAAGGAGATTATCGCCAACGAGAGTCAGGAGCGTATGGGCCTACTAATAGACGAAAAACACATCGAGCGCGTCAATAAGATTGCGCAAAGAGAGCGCGCCCCGATGTATGTGGTGGGCGAAACCACCGGCGACGCCCATTTCTCCTTCGTGCAAAAAGACGGACGCAAGCCTTTCGACCTCGATGTGGCGCAGATGTTCGGCCATTCGCCCAAAACCGTGATGGTGGACGAGACCGTGGTGCGCAAATACCAAAACCCCGTGTATGAACAGGGCAAAATAGAGGAATATCTGGAGCAGTTGCTCCAGCTGGAGAACGTGGCCTGCAAAGACTGGCTCACAAATAAGGTAGACCGCTCGGTTACCGGCAAAGTGGCGCGGCAACAATGCCAAGGCGCGCTGCAATTGCCGCTGTCCGACTGCGGAGTTGTCTCCCTCGACTATCGTGGTAAGAAAGGTATCGCCACCGCCCTCGGCCATGCCCCGCAAGCGGGATTGGCAGACCCCGCCGCCGGCAGCCAGCTCTCTGTGGCCGAAGCGCTTACCAATATCGTATGGGCCCCGCTGGAGGAGGGGTTGGATTCTGTCTCCCTCTCGGCCAACTGGATGTGGCCCTGCCGCTCACAAAAGGGCGAGGACGCGCGCCTCTACGCAGCAGTGAAAGCGCTGAGCGACTTCTGCATAGCCCTGCGCATCAATGTACCTACGGGCAAGGATTCCCTCTCGCTCTCACAGCAATATCCTAATGGCGAAAAGGTTATATCCCCGGGCACGGTGATTGTGAGCGCGGGCGGACAGGTGAGCAACGTCCGCAAAGTGGTGAGCCCCGTAATTAAGAACGACCCGAACACCACCCTTATCCACATAGATTTCAGTGACGACAAGTTGCGCCTCGGCGGTAGCGCCTTTGCGCAAAGCCTCGGCTACGTGGGCAGCGATGTGCCCCACATAAATGATCCCGAATACTTCCGCCAGGCGTTTAATGCCGTGCAGGAATTGATTGATAAAGGCTTGGTTTTGGCCGGCCACGATGTCAGCGCAGGCGGCCTCATCACCACCCTTTTGGAAATGACCTTCGCCAACGTGGAGGGCGGCATGGAAATCAACCTTGACGGTTTCCAAGAGACAGACCTCGTGAAAATCCTCTTTGCCGAGAATCCGGGCGTGGTTATTCAGATAAATAATAGCGACCACAAGGAGGTGGCACAAATCCTTAAGGCCGCAGGCGTGGCCGCAGTGGTGATTGGCCATCCTGCAGAGGAGCGCCAAATCCTTGTGAACCGCGATGGCATCAACCATCTCTTCGCAATCGACTATCTTAGGGACGTATGGTATCATACTTCCTACCTATTAGATCAGCGCCAGTCGATGAACGGCATGGCCGACGCGCGCTATCAGAACTATAAGGAGCAACCGGTGGAGTTTGCCTATAATCCGGAGTTTAAGGGCACGTTCGAGCAGTACGGCATCACGCCCACCCGCCGCAAACCCACGGGAATCAAGGCTGCCATCATTCGCGAGAAAGGCACCAACGGCGATAGGGAGATGGCCTACGTACTTTATCTGGCCGGATTCGATGTGAAAGACGTAATGATGACCGATCTCATCAGCGGGCGCGAGACACTGGACGATATTCGCATGATTGTCTTCTGCGGCGGCTTCTCTAATAGCGATGTATTGGGCTCCGCCAAAGGTTGGGCCGGCGCGTTCCTGTATAATCCCAAGGCAAAAGCCGCGCTCGAGCGTTTCTATGCCCGCCCCGACACCCTCTCGCTGGGCGTTTGCAACGGCTGCCAGTTGATGGTGGAGCTGGGATTGGTTAATCCCGAACTGAAAGACGCAGGAAAGATGCTCCACAATGTTAGTCAGAAGTTTGAAAGCGCTTATCTCGGCGTAACGGTGCAAACTAATCGCTCTGTGATGCTGGGAACACTGAGCGGATATAAATTAGGTGTGTGGGTGGCCCACGGCGAAGGCCGTTTCTCCCTCCCCTACCCCGAAGAGAAATACAATATCGTATTGAAATACAGTTATGACCAGTATCCGGGCAACCCCAATGGTTCAGATTATTGCGCTGCAGGCATCTGCTCGCTGGATGGGCGCCATCTGGCCATGATGCCCCACCCCGAAAGGGCGTTCTTCCCTTGGCAATGCGGCACATATCCCAATGAGCGCGTCAATGACGATGTTACTCCGTGGATAGAAGCCTTTGTGA
>CAZQVW010000200.1:0-4110 GCA_964596865.1 uncultured Bacteroidaceae bacterium | reverse complement strand
CCCAACTGGTGAGCATTCCGGTTAAAGGAGTCGGCGTTGCCGGTGCTTGGTGTATAATTCTCGCCCAACTGGTGAGAATTCCGGTTAAAGGTGTCGGCGTTGCCGGTGCTACTTTGTGAACTAATCGGCATATTAGGATTGAGGGGCAAAAGCGGATGGGATAGACCGACTTTTGCGATGAAACCATCGTCCACAAGCATTGGTGCGGGCGGCAGGGGAAGGGGCTCGGTGCGATGGAGGGTGCGCCGCATCAGTGATTGTGCATCGCGATAGATGTGTAGGTTGGAAGAAAGGAAATAGGGAGTGAGATGAAAATTGTCGTAAGCCCATCGCGCGCCCAAGAGGTGGTCGAAATGAGTGTGGGTGAGGAGGTGATAGCGCAAGGCGATGTGATTTTCGGTTATAAAGGCGCCGATGCGCTCTTTCTCCTGCTCCCGCCATGCCCCGCAATCGATAAGGATTCCTTCGCGGTGGGAGGTGGCGGGGTCGATGTCGCGCGTAAACAGAATATATGTGTTTTCGCGAATGGTGTTCACCACAAAGCGGGCCACGATGACGTTGCCCACTTCCATTTGGGCGTCTCTCACAATTACCATAACAAAAAAACTAATGCTTGCGCTTGTTTGGATTGGGCTTTGGCGTGGGTTTGTTTTTTGTGTAGGGTTTACGACTCTTTTCCGATGACCTTGGCGAGCGCGTGGGTGAGGCGTTGTCATGGCCGTGGTGGTCGGAAACGAAATAACTGCGCTGGCGCTGTTTCTTTTGCGGGTCGTGCTCGGTGAAAACGGGCTGGAGCGTGTAGGGATGATAGCCGGAATAGAAAATATCTGTGCTTAGCGTCATGGGAGTGGGCGTGAAATCCTGCACTTGGTCGGTTAGCAGATGCAGAGAGCGCGTCTTCTGCGCCAGACGAGCCATGTCCTGCTCGCTACAGCCGGGATGGGAAGAAATAAAATAGGGGATGATTTGCTGACGGAGGTTGAAGCGGCGATTGATGTGGTCAAAAAAATCCTTAAACCGATAAAAAAGGTCGAAAGTGGGCTTGCGCATCAGATTGAGCACGTGATCTTCGGTGTGCTCGGGGGCCACTTTCAGTCTGCCGCTAACATGATTTCGGATAAGTTCTTCCGCGTATTCGCGCGCGGCGGCATCGCGGAAGAGTGGGGCGCCGTGGCCGTTGGTCATCGCGGGGATGTTGTTGCTGCCGGCGCTATTGGCGTGATTATGAGCGCTATGACTGCTACTGGGCAGACCTGCATTGCCGTGAGGCTGAGGGTTGTTTAATAATAGGTCGTAACGCACGCCGCTACCGATGAAACTCTTTTTCACTCCCTTGATGGCGTCCACGGCCCTATAGAGGTCGATGAGCGGTTGGTGGTCGGTATGGAGGTTTCGGCAGATGTTGGGGTGGATACACGATGGGCGTTTGCAAACGCCGCACAGCTTCCGGTCTTTCCCGCCCATCATATACATATTTGCCGAGGGGCCCCCGAGGTCGCTGATATAGCCCTTGAAATCCGGCATCTGCGTAACCTGCTCCACCTCTTTGAGGATGCTCTCCTTGGAGCGGGACATAATGAATTTCCCCTGGTGGGCGGAGATTGTGCAGAAGGCGCACCCGCCGAAACAGCCGCGGTGGATAGTTACGGAGTGGCGTATCATTTCATAGGCGGGGATGCGGTGGCCGCGATACTTGGGGTGGGGCAGGCGCGTATAGGGGAGGTCGAAAGAATGGTCTATCTCCTTTGTGGTCATCGGGGGAAACGGCGGATTCACCACCACCCACCTCTCGCCCACCTGCTGGAGGATGCGCTGGGGGTGGAGCCGATTGCTCTCCTCCTCAATATGGCGGAAATTGACGGCGTATTTCTTGCGGTCTTTCAGGCAATCGTCATGCGAATTAAGGATGATGTCGGTGGGCATGATGCCGTGGGGGATGGTGGCCTTGTCCTCGAGGGTTACCGTCTGGGCCACGGGGTAGCGCTGCAGCAGTTGGCGCAGCTCTTGAGCCGAGACCATATCCTCATCGCGGTGGAGGAGCTTGCCCTCTATCAATGTGACGAGCGCCTCGTTGGGCTTCTCGCCCATTCCGTAGGTGATGAGGTCGGCGCCGGAGGGCACCAAGATGCTGGGCATCAGTTGGTTTTTCCAGTAATCATAGTGGGTTACGCGCCTAAGCGAGGCCTCTATGCCGCCAAGGACTACTGGCGCATCGGGCCACAACTGCTTCAGGATTCGGGTGTAGACTATCGTGGGGTATTCGGGGCGCTTGTCGTGGCGTCCGTCGGGCGAATAAGCGTCTTCCGAGCGCAGGCGGCGCGCCGCCGTGTATTTGTTTACCATCGAGTCCATGGCCCCGGGCGCTACCGCGAAAAACATGCGCGGCCGCCCCAGTTTGCGGAAATCGCGGTAGTCGCCGTGCCAATCGGGTTGCGGCACTATGGCCACTCTCAATCCCATGCTTTCCCATTCGCGCCCAATCACGGCTGCGCCAAAGGAGGGGTGGTCCACATACGCATCGCCGCTGAAGATGATGATGTCCAGCATATCCCATCCCCTCATCTCCACTTCTTTCTTGGTGGTGGGGAGCCATGAGGTTAATTGCAGCATTTTCTAAAAGGAAAGGAGTTTGAAATAATAGGGGTGTCGGAGATTGCGGGGCAAAGAATAGATGGCGGAAGTGGGCCTTATGCCCTCGCTAAACGGTGAGAATAAAAAAATAGAGTAGTTAGTGAGCTGATAGAGATTGGTTGCTTCTTTTTTCCACAACAATCTTCTCTATTCTATCAACTCTCTAACTACTCTATCCTGCAAATTTTATACTATTCCGCGGCCGTGGCAGTTTTTGAATTTCTTGCCGCTACCGCAGGGGCAGGGGTCGTTGCGGCCCGGGAGCTTTTCTTTCACAATCGGCTGGGTGGGGCGCTGACCACGCGTGTCCTGACCGGCGGCACGGCGCTGTGCGGCCTGCTCGGGCGTCTCATTGGAATTTACTTGGTCGGAGCGGCTCTCCACATACTGCTGATGGCGCTGTGAGGGCTCGGGAGCGGCCTCGCGCACCTCCTGAGCTTCGCGCATCGGGATTTGACAACGCATCAAGATGCTCACCACGCGGTCGTAGATCTTGTTGATCATCGTGTCAAACAGGGTGGCGCTCTCTAATTTGAAGATTACCAGCGGGTCTTTCTGCTCATAGCTGGCGTTCTGCACAGAATGGCGGAGGTCGTCAAGGGCGCGGAGGTTTTCTTTCCACTCATCGTCGATAATCTGGAGCAGGATATTTTTCTCAAACTGCTTCACCAGCGATTTTCCCTCGGTCTCTACGGCTTCTTTCAGGGGTACGGCAACCTGATATACGCGCTTGCCGTCGGTGATGGGCACTGCGATGCGCTCATAGCGGTCGCCCTCGTTTTCATACACCTGCTTAATGACGGGCGTGGCAATCTCGGCCATGCGGTCGGTGCGGCGGCGCAAATTCTCCATGGCGGCCTGGAATGTCTTTTCGTAGAGGTCGTCTTTGGAGAGCTCGCCATTGAGCTCGGCCTCGGTAAATGGCACTTCCATCGCCATCACCTCAAGGAAACGGCGCTTGCAACCCTCGTAATCGTTCTTTTCGATGATGTCTATGCAGCGGTCCCAAATCATATTGCTGATGTCCATGCCAATGCGTTCGCCCATCAATGCGTGGCGGCGCTTCTCATAGATCACGGTGCGCTGCTTGTTCATCACGTCATCGTATTCCAACAAGTGTTTGCGGATACCAAAGTTGTTTTCCTCCACTTTCTTTTGCGCGCGCTCGATGGAACGGTTGATAATGGGCGATTCAATCACCTCGCCCTCCTTGATGCCCAAGCGATCCATGATTTTCGAGATTCTCTCGGCGGCAAAAAGGCGCATCAACTGGTCTTCCAGCGAAACGAAGAATACGCTGGAGCCCGGGTCGCCCTGACGACCGGCACGGCCACGCAACTGCCTGTCCACGCGGCGGCTTTCGTGGCGCTCGGTGCCGATGATGGCGAGACCGCCCGCTTTCTTCACCTCGTCAGAGAGCTTGATGTCCGTTCCGCGGCCGGCCATATTGGTGGCGATGGTAACGGTGGAGCCCTGTCC
>CAZQVW010000199.1:0-4118 GCA_964596865.1 uncultured Bacteroidaceae bacterium | reverse complement strand
AGCACTAATTCTATAATGCATAACACTAATGATAAGAAATAAAACACTAATGCTATGAATTACATCACAACAAGACGCTGTCTTCTGATTACGATTTTGCTCACAATCTGGGTGGTAGCAAGCAATGCCGCCGAAAACTGCGTGGCTCCCTTGAAACAAGAGAATGTCATCATCCAGCAGGGACAGAAATTCTTTCCTATCAAAGTTACGAACTACGGGAAGGAGGCTGTCTCCACCATTACCTACAGTCTTTACGACACCGGCCAAATGAAAACGGTAAAGGATGAAACAATTACTTTAGATTCCTTGTTACCCACGGGCGAGTCCATTGAATTGAAGATTGCGTTGACCGACGACAACCCGCCCGCCAAACAAACACTGTGGCTAAATATCACACAGGTGAACGGCAAGGCCAACGAAGCCACGGAGCCCTACACCTATCTCACGCTCTACATCGTCAGTCGCATCCCCACCAAGCGATTGCTGGTGGAGGATTACACCGGTATGTGGTGCGGCTACTGCCCCCGCGGTATCGTAACGATGGAGTACCTCCGTCGCCAATACCCCGACAAATTTATCGGCGTTACCATCCATTGCAGAAACGGGTCGGTCGATTATTTGGACGTGAATGCCTACGGCGAAGTGTATTCCAAGTGGGCCACCGGTTTCCCGTCCGTATGGGTGAACCGTTGGCGGCGCGTTACTGACTGGAACGAGGGCGATTGGGCTTTTGCGCAGGCTATTACTTCGCCCGCCACTACGGATATTGAAGTGCAGGCGGTATGGGCCAACGACAGTAACGACATCGAGATTGAAACCAAGGTTACGCCCTGTATGGCAGCCGACACCAGTAGATACGGCATCGGCTACGTCTTGATAGAAGACGGAATGACCGGCGTCTTTTGGCCGCAGGCAAATTATTTCAGCGGCGAATACTACGCAAATGCGCCGGAAGAGTTTAACAAATTTACAAATGGCGGGAGCTATATCTACGGACTAACCTTCGACCACACCGCCATCACCTCTAAGGGCATCGATAAGGGTATGGAGGGGTCGTTTGCAGAACCTCTGCAGCCCGAAGTGTCACAGCTACATTACACCTCCTTTACCGACATCGCCCAGCATTCCATCATTCAGAGCAAGGATAGCTTGTCGGTGGTGGCAATGGTGATAGATAGGGAGACGGGGCAAGTAGACAACGCCGCAATATGCCGCATAGTGGATGGCGAGCTCATCGGAATTAAATCAGCTTCCGCCGCTCATAATCCCACTGCCCGCTCTTCCCGCCGATATAATATCTACGGCCAGCCTGTGGGCGCGGATTACAAGGGAATAGTGATAAAAGACGGAAAGAAGATATTGCAATAAGATAGTAGGCGCGCATATCAAACCGCAAAAATGGAGCTTTGCCCACACTTCTTTGGCAGAAATTCCCTAACTTTGCGGTGTAGTAATCATGCGCATTATGTTTTCCAACATTAATTATAATAATATCAACCGAATTTATAAGTATATTGCCCAAATCTTCCGCCTCATCAATAGAGGAGGCCGGATTGTGGGGCGTAGTGTCTGTTTGGCGGCGGTAATGCTGATTATGAGCCAGATGGCGCAGGCGTTTACCGTGGTATTAGACGCTGGGCACGGCGGGAAAGACCCCGGCGCCTTGGGCACTTACTCAAAAGAGAAGAATATCAACCTTAATGTAGTCTTGAAATTAGGCAAGCTCATTGAGACCAACTGCCCGGGCGTGAAAGTGCGCTATACCCGCACCACGGATAAATTTGTGGAGCTGGCAGAGCGCGCCAATATCGCCAATAATGCCAAAGCCGACTTGTTTATCTCCGTTCATACCAATTCCACAGCAAAGGGCAACACCGCCCGTGGCTCAGAGACCTACTCTCTTTCCTTAGACAGGGCCACACAGAATCTGGAGGTGGTGAAAAGGGAGAACAGCGTAATCCAATACGAGACCAACCGCTTGAAATACAGTAATTCCTCTGTGGAAAACTCGATTATCAACGAGGTAATCCAAAGCCAAAATATGCGCACCAGTGCATTGTTCGCCAAAAGTATCCAAGACGAGTATGCCTCTGCCGGTAGGCCCAATAAGGGCGTCCACCAAGCGGGCTTTCTGGTACTTAGACAGACTGCAATGCCCAGTGTGCTCACCGAATTGGGATTTATTACCACGCCTTCCGAAGAAGCGTACCTAAATTCCGAAGCCGGCATCAACGAATTGGCTAATTCCATCTTCCGCGCCTTTAAGAAATACATATCTCCCATTCTTATGGGCGAGGAGGAAGCCACACAAGAGCAGGCCACGCCCGCCAACAACGCAAACGACAATGTACCCCCCGCCACTACGCCCAATGACGCCCCCGCTCCGGAAAGCCGTAACCAGCAATCAAAAATTATAAAGAGCGATGCCGCCACTGTCCACAAAGCAAATTCCTCGGAATTAAGGAATAAACCTGCCCCACAGAAGACGAATACTTCGGCAACGCAGAGGAATAATTCGATAACACAGAAGGATAAGTCTTCCGCACAGAATGAAAAACCTTCTGCACAGAAGAATAATTCCACTTGGGACGGCAAGTATATCTTTAAGGTGCAGATTTGCACGTCTAATCGCAATTTAAGACCTGACAGCGAGCAGTTTAAGGGGCTCAAAGGCGTGGAAAGCTACCCCATTACCGTGAATGGCCGTCAGCAGTTTGTGCATACCTACGGTTCAAGCACCAGTTACTCGGAAATTCGCGAGATTAAAAACAAGATAAAAGAGAAATTCAGCGATTGCTTCATCGTGGTGTTCAAAAACGGCGAGCGAATAAGCGGGCCGGAGGCCAGTGCCGCATTTAAGAAGCAGCCATAGGTTAAACAGCAAACCCAACAAATTAATATGAAGATTTTTACGAAGGAAATAAAGATTGCTTTGGCCGCTATATGCGCCGTGGCATTACTGATATACGGCATCAATTTTCTGAAAGGCATTAATCTGTTTCAGAAGAACAAACTTTACTACGTGGCGTTCCACGATATTAGCGGTTTGGCCGAGTCTAACCCCGTCTATGCCAACGGTTATAGAATCGGTATCGTGCGCACTATCCATTACGACTACGACCACCCTGGCAATGTCTACATAGGCGTGGATGTAGAGGAGAATATGCACATCCCCGAGGGCAGTCGCGCCGAATTGGTCTCGCAAATGCTGGGCGGAGTAACAATGAACATCATTCTGGGCAACTCGCCACGCTCGCTTCAGCCGGGCGACACCATCTATGGCGGCCCTGCTATGGGTGCGCTCGACCAAATGGGCGAAATGATGCCGCAAGTGCAGGCCATGATGCCAAAATTGGATTCTATCCTCACCAATATCAATACCATCCTCTCTAATCCGGCTATTCAGCAGACATTAGTAAACGCTGCCACCCTAACCGACCAACTTAAGACCACCACCCAGACGCTCAATACCTTGATGCAAGGCGATGTGAGCGCGATGGCGCAAAATCTGAAGCCAGCCACAGAAAACCTGCGCGACATCACCGCCAAGCTCAACGACATCAATTACGGCGAGACCGTCAATAAAATCAACCAGTCGCTTAACGAATTGCAAACGCTCACCGGCAATATTAATCAAACCGTCCTCACCACGGCAAACAACATCAATAACCCAAATTCTTCGCTGGGATTATTGATGAACGACCGCTCCCTTTACGACAATCTCAACAAAACACTCCTCTCGTCCGACTCCTTGTTAATCGACCTGCGCCAACATCCCAAGCGGTATGTGCATTTCTCGGTGTTTGGGCGCAAGGATAAGTAATAAGTAGGAGGCAAAGGAATTCCATGAGCGGAATTGAAAATGTTTGAACGCACGCAAAGTAGCTACTGGCGCGGAATTAACAATTGTTTGCGAAAAATCAACAAGCCAAAACGCGCAGTAAATAATAAAAAGGAGGCGTAGATAATATGATCAGGCGTATTTCGTTTCTATTATTGGTTGCCACAGCTTTTTGTGCGTGCAATACGCGTGCTTCTCAGCCGGATAGCAACAACATAAGTACAAATGCGACTACTGATTCGGACCGCGGCGACACGCTTACGCTCCTTTTTGTGGG
>CAZQVW010000198.1:0-4136 GCA_964596865.1 uncultured Bacteroidaceae bacterium | reverse complement strand
GCCTCATAATTTCAAAAATACGCCTTGTAATTTCAGAAATGCGCCCCGTAATTCCAAAAAATCCCGTGTAAGTTTGCGTTCACAGTGCTGTAACAATAACTTAACAGTACTGTTTAGTTATTGTTACAGTACTGTTTAGTTATTGTTACAGCACTGTTAACGATAGTCAAAACGATTGGAAGTCGCCGCAAAAGGCCATGAATAAGCCGCAAGTGCAGGAAAAATTGCGGCAAGAGTTGCTATAGTCGCCGTTCAACGCCCTTCATGCAAAGATTACAAACAAAAACAGCGCGAAAGAGGGTAGGTGACCCGCTTTCGCGCTGTGGGGGAGAATGAATTGAGATATATTTTATGCTGAAGATTAGGACGGACGGGGAGGGAGGCGTCAGTTGTTCAGCGTGAGCTCAAGGATGGTGTCCGTGCCGGCGGAGGCGGCGGGCAGGGTGAGCGTGATATGATTGGCTGTGGCGGCAGCGGCGAAAGAGACCTTGCTCTTGTCCGTAAACATCACGGCTTCCTTTATTGCGCTCTGGGCATAAGGCATGGTGATGGTGTTAAGGCCGGCCTTAAGTATGTGAACATACACCTTATTGCCTTTGACGGTGCTCACCCAGTTGGGATTGGGGTTTTGGCCATCTTTGGCAATATTGGTGGAGTCGATATAACCGCCGCGTGTGCCGTAGATGGTTTCGCCGTTGGCGCTCATCCAATCGCCAATGCCCTGCAAACGCTCCAATGCCTCGTCGGGCAGAGTGCCATCGGGCTTCGGACCGATATTGAGCAGGAGGTTGGAGTTCTTGCCGGCGGCTTTTACCAGCAGTTGAATGAGGGTGGCTACCGACTTGTAGCTATGGTCGGTGGAGGAATAGCCCCAAGTGGCGTTCATGGTTTGGCAAGCCTCCAGCGGGAGGCGTGAGGACACCGTTTGGCCGCCTGACATTCCGGCGGTGTTGTCGCCGGGGAGGTCGCGCTCAAACATCTGGAAGTCCTCGCCGTCAAAAGGAGTGGTGTGGTGGTTGTTGCCAATCATACATCCGGGCTGGAGCTTATGGATGAGGGCATATTGCTCGGGCAGGCGCCAGTCGAAGGGCGTTTTGTCGGCATTGTGATCCCAATAGCCGTCAAACCAGATGGCGCGGACGGGGCCGTAATTAGAGAGGAGCTCCGTGAGCTGTGCGTTCATGAAATTAAAGTAGTGCTCGTAGCTTTGTTCGTTGGTGGGGTGGCCAGCGGGATTGCCGTGCTTGCCAATTGGATAATCATTGCGCTGCCAATCCAGATGGGAGTAATAAAGATGGAGCTTGATGTCGTATTTCTTGCACGCATCGGCCAGTTGCTTAATCACATCCTTGCCGTAGGGCGTTTTCTTCACGATATTATAATCGGAGGCCTGGCTATCCCACATGGAGAAACTGTCGTGGTGGCGCGAGGTGAAAGTGATATATTTGGCGCCGGCGGCCTTGAACGCCTTTACCCATGCCTCGGCGTCAAATTTGTCGGGGTTGAACATCTCGGCCACGTGGGGGTATTCCAAATAATTGAGCTTGTCGTTATACATCACCCATTCGCCCCTGCCCAAGACGGAGTAGAAGCCCCAATGGAGGAAGATGCCGAATTTGTCGTCCTGAAAATCTTTGCGCGACTGGAGGACTTCCTTTGAGGGGGTGTAGTCGGCGCTGGAGGACATTACGCAAAACAGCGCGATGAGGACTATGAAATATTTCTTCATTGTATATGGATTTTTGTGGTTGAAAAGAAGGGGGTTATTATGCTGCGCGGAATTTTGGTATGTGCCGCAGGAAAATCTATATATAAGGTATTCAGAAAAAGAGGGCAACCAATTATTTAGCAATGCGCACCGGCCTTATGCTATAACCGAAGAAACGGGCTGTGGAATTATCCCACGCGGGCGCGCCCTGATTAAAGCCAACGGAGATGGCGGTATCGTCTGTGGCGCCGAGCGTCTTTGTGAGGTAATAGCCGAATACGCCGCTCTCAAACTGCTTGTCGCCATAACGGAAACCGGCGGCCGGCAGGAAGATGGAGTTGCCGTTGGGGGCGGTGATGCGATAGCCGTTCACGCCCTGGAGCGTTGTCCATACCCATGTGCATTTCTCCCTCAGTTCATCAAATTCGCTCTGGGTGGGCACACGCCAATTCTGGCCCAAAATGACGGTGGCGGGGTCGTCGGCGTGGTCAAGGAGCGTCTTGTTGTCGGAAGAATTATACTTGTTGCGCTGGAGACCGTTGCCATAAGCATAAGTGCTCCAAACATAATTGTCTTTTGTGGAAATCTCGCCCCAAGCGAAATAGCCGCCTGATTGTGAGGCGTCGCCCACAAGACCGCTTTGGCCCAACTGGGCTTGCGCTGCGGCGAGGTCGTAGGCAGAATTGCTCACTGCCGTGAGGACACACTTATTGCCATCATCGTAATTCTTCCATCCGTCTACGGTCATCTGCTTTGCGCCACCGATATTGATGTTGGCGCTGTTTTTGTCGGCAGAAAACGAGAAAAAGAGGGGGTGGCTGGCGTCGCCGGTGGAGAAGATATAGATGCGGTCGGGGCTGGAGGCGCTAAGCGAACGGTCTCTCTTTACAAATTTCTTTTGTCCCACGCTGTAGAGGTAGAAAACGGTGGTATCCTCGGGGTTGGTAACAAAGGCGAACTGCTGGTTCTGGTCGGTGGCGGAAACGGAGGCGCCGGCATCGTTGGTGGATTGGAATTTTGCGGCCGATGCCTGCCACCCGCCGCGCACGGTTACGATGGTATACACTTTGCTGGCCGATAATCCAAACGAACCCAAGCCCGATGTGCCGGAAGCGCCTTTGGCAGCGGTGGCATTGAGGTTGCTCGTGGCCCATTCCACGCTCAATCCCAAATCCACGGCGGTGCCTACGGCTTCACTCATGCTTTCGCCGGCCTGAAAGGAGCGCACCTCGCCATAGAAGGTCTGGTCGCCTGCCACTGCGTAGGCGCGATAATAACAGGTCTTGCCGCTCTCTAATCCCGTGAGGGTGGAAGACCACATTCCGGCCTGCAACTGGCCTTCGGTGGATTTGTAGTTGCTGGTGGTGGGGGTGGCGGAGTTTTGGGAATAGACCACGCCTCTCTCGGTGTCTGCCCCCGTGGTGGTGGATTTGGCTATGCAGCAAACAGTGGCCGTATTGCCGGACAAATCAGTGAGCGCACCGGTGGTTAATACCACTTGGGATTGCGGAGCAGAGAACGTGAGACTGTCTATTTGAGACAGTTCCATCACAGATGTGGAGCCATCGGCGTGCCACGCCGTTACATATTCCTGGGCCGGAGCTATAATAGCCGCAGCAAAGAGGAATGAGAATAAAAGAAGTTTTTTCACGTGTATAAGGTTTATGGAGTTTGACAATGATTGGGGAACAGATTAAAAATGATTGGGGAATAAATTAAAAATAATCAGGACGAATTGATAACGATTGGGAACGGAGTGATAGCGGAACTCTATTTGGCGACCTTGTAACTCACGCCGGTGGACGTGCGCACTACATAGACGCCCTTTCCTTCGGGCAAAGAGATGAATGTGGGCTCGTTGTCGGCGGCGCGAGCGGAAGCCACCACTCTGCCGTCGATGCTATAGGCCGTTAGACTTTGCCCTTTGGCCAAGCCCTGCGCCTCTATGCCATCGCCACGGAGACGAAACACAATATTGTCGCCTACGGGCTGCGCTGCATCGCTTACTACCGAGGTGAGGTCGTCTATCTCGCCCCACCTCACATTCTCCACCTCGTCGTAAGCGTAACTCACGGAGGTGCCATCGCCGGTTTGCATGGTCAGCTCGCTGCCGGTAACCATTACAGGGCGTCTGTCAAAGGCAAAGCTCACGCTCTTGCCGCTGCGTAGCGTCAATACTACGCCTTGCCTGCCATAGGCGGGCCATAACGCGGCTACCGCCATCACTGCAATCATTAGAAGTCGCTTTGTTTTCATACAGAATGAGTAAAAGAATTGTGATAAGTTTGATAATATTTGGTATTAGATTGCGCCGCAACAGCCTTTATTTAAGGTGCTGCGGCGCAAAGTTACAACTTATTGTTAATTCTGCAAGTTTATTTTACCTGAATTTTCTCTCCGTCGATTAAATAGATGCCGGGCATGAACG
>CAZQVW010000197.1:0-4138 GCA_964596865.1 uncultured Bacteroidaceae bacterium | reverse complement strand
AATAACTAAACAGTACTGTAACATTATCTAAACAGTACTGTTAACATAATGTTACCCTACTGTAAAAGCAAACTAACTGGGGAAATTTTTTTTGGAAGTGGGGAATTTATGAATTATGCTCGAGCCAATTTTTCATTATGACGGCGCCCTGCGGCGTCAGTACGCTCTCGGGGTGAAATTGTATGCCGCGAATGTCCATCTGCTTGTGGCGCAGCGCCATAATCTGGGTGTCGGCCTCTCCCAAGGCGTTAGGATTTTGGGAATTCTGATTATTTGTATTTCCCAAGGCGTTAGGATTTTGGGAATTTTGGTCGTCAATGCTTTCGGCGATGATTTCCAGGCAATCGGGCAGCCCTTCTTTGCTCACTACCCATGAATGGTAGCGCCCTACGGGCAGTTTCTCCGGCAATCCGTGGAAGAGATAATCGCTGGTGTCGATTCTCACCGGTGTCTGCACTCCATGATAAACCTGCTTGAGGTTGATTAGTTTCGCCCCAAAGACCTCGCCGATGGCCTGATGGCCAAGGCAAACGCCCAATATGGGTTTCTTGCCCGCATAGGTGCGTATCACATCTAAAAGGAGGCCGGCTTCTTCCGGTATGCCTGGCCCGGGCGACAGGATCAGTTTGTCGGCGTCCTCCAACTGCTCCATGCGGAATTTGTCGTTGCGAAAGACTGTTACCTCTGCGCCCAAAGCCTTCACAAGGTGGGCCAAATTGTAGGTAAACGAGTCGTAATTGTCTATAATAGTGATTTTCATTGTGCGTTTGAGTGGAAAGGATGATTGTTTATGGAATAGAGTAGTTTGTTTGTTGATAGAATAGAGTAGAAAGTAGTAGCTTTTAATACTGCTTGTTGGAATAAGGTGGAATGGCGGGTGGAAGAATAAAATGTATTCGGCTTTTTTCTTAATAACTATCTACTCTATTCTATCACCTTGCTATCTGCTCTATTCTTTTGGCGGGTATAACCCCCGCCCCTACATTCTACTCTATTCTATCACCTCTCTATCTACTCTATTCTTTATTCTACATTTTCTCTGCCATAAGAATGGCCTGGCGCAGGGCGCCGAGCTTGTTGTTTACCTCCTGCAATTCGTATTCCTCGTTGCTGCGAGCCACGATGCCGCCGCCGGCTTGGAACCACAGTTCGTTGTTGCGACTGATGAAGGTGCGGATGATGATGGCTTGGTTGAGGTCGCCGTTGAATCCCACAAACCCGATACACCCGCCGTAGGCTCCGCGGTTGTGCGGCTCGTATTTACTGATTAATTCCATCGCTTTTACCTTGGGCGCGCCCGATAGTGTGCCCGCGGGAAACGTGTCAATAAATGTCTTGATGGGGTCGGCGCCATCGTCCATCTGCCCGCTCACGCGGCTCACGAGGTGGATTACGTGGCTATAGAATTGCATCTGCTTGTATTGGTCTACGCGCACATCGTGGCAGTTGCGCGAGAGGTCGTTGCGCGCCAAATCCACCAGCATTACGTGCTCTGCGTTCTCCTTGGGGTCGTTGCGGAGGTATTCGGCGTTCTTGCGGTCTTTTTCTAAGTCGCCGGTGCGCTTTGTGGTGCCCGCGATGGGGTCGATATAGGCGCGGCGATGGCGTATGCAGCAGTGGGTCTCCGGCGAGGAGCCGAAGATGCGGAAACCGCCGAAATCAAAATAAAATAGGTAGGGGGAAGGGTTGATTCTTCTCAAGGCGCGATAGAGCTGAAAGTCATCGCCTTGATATTTCTGGACAAAGCGCCTGCTTATCACTATCTGAAATACATCGCCTCTGAGACAATGGTTGATGCAGCGGCGGATATTCGCCTTGTGCTGCTCATCAGTGAGCGGACTGGTGTAATCGCCCACGGCGTGAAACGAGTAGGGCTCGGTGTTGGCCGTATTCAAAAGGTTTTCTATGCTGTGCAGGTCGGCTTCTTGGCCGTCTGCGGTGAGCTCGGCGATGTCCAGCGTGTTGTTGAAGTGGTTGAATACGAGCAATGTGCGATATAGAATAAGGTACATGTCTGGCGCATCGTTCTGCGGGGCTGGTTCGTCCATCACTTTGATGTGTTCAAAGTATTTCACGGCATCAAAGGCGGTGTATCCGTATAATCCGCAATAGCCCTGCGTGTCGCCCTCTATCTGAAAGGCGTGCATAAATTCGTTGATGGCGTTCTGCGGCGTATAACTGTCGGTGATGGACTTTTCTATCACGGTATTGTCGGGGAATTGCAACCGCGCCTTGCCGTGATTGATGCCCACGCTGGCGATGGGGTGGATGCCGATAAATGAATGGCTGTTCTCTTCGCCGTGATAGTCGCTACACTCCATCAGAAACGACAACTGGCTCTGGCCCCGCAATTTCATATACGCGTTCACCGGCGTATAGCGGTCGGCCAAGATGGTTTTGCTTACTAATTTGTATTTATACATAGCGGTATGCGTCTGTGTTTTGTGGTATCAGTGCTTGCGGGAAACATCAATCGGGCAGATTGAAATGCTTAAGATAGGTGTTCATGTCCTTGTCGCCGCGACCGCTCACTGTGAGCACCACTGTGGCGCCTTTCTCAAACTTTATTGCGGGCTCGCCCTCGCCTGCCGGCGTATCCTGCGATGCCATCTTGGGCAATACGGCTAAAATGTGCGCGCTCTCGAGGGCGGGGATAATGCCCTCCAATCGCGTGAGCTCAAAGGCGGCTTTCAGTGCCTCGTCATCGTTCACGGAGAATACCTCGGCGCGCTTCTGCTGTGCCAGATTGCAATGGGCCGGTCCCACACCCGGGTAATCCAATCCGGCCGAGATGGAATAAGGCTCGATAATCTGGCCGTCCTCGTTTTGGAGCACCATAATCTTACTGCCGTGGAGGATGCCCACGCTACCGCTGTGGATGGAGGCGGCTGTTTTCTCTGTTTGCCAGCCCAATCCGCCCGCTTCGGCTAGAATGAGGCGTGTGCGCGGTTCGTCAAGGTAGTGGTAGAAAGTGCCGATGGCGTTGCTCCCGCCGCCTACGCAGGCCATCAGGTAATCGGGGTAGTCGCGACCGGTCTTTTCCTGCAATTGCCATTTTATCTCCTCACTAATCACGCTCTGCATGCGCGCCACAAGGTCGGGGTAGGGGTGGGGGCCCACTGCCGAGCCCATAACATAGAATGTGTCCTTGGGGTGGCAACACCAATCGCGGATGGCTTCGTTCACGGCGTCCTTCAGCGTCATGTTGCCGCTTTCTACGGGAAAGACTTCCGCGCCCAGCATCTTCATTCTTTGCACATTGGGCATCTGGCGCGCGATGTCGGTCTTGCCCATATAGACGCGGCAGGGCAGATTCAGCAAAGCGCAAGCTGTGGCCGTGGCCACTCCGTGCTGCCCCGCGCCCGTTTCGGCGATGATGCGCGTCTTGCCCATGCGCATGGCCAATAATGCCTGTCCAAGGGCGTTGTTAATCTTGTGAGCACCGGTATGATTAAGGTCTTCACGCTTCAGATAGATTTTCACGCCGTATTTCTCCGACAATCGTTTGGCAAAATACAGCGGCGAAGGTCTGCCCACGTAGTCTTTCAGCAATCCGCGATATTCTTTTTGGAAATCCTCGCTTTCGATTATGCCTACATAGCGTGTGCGCAGCTCTTCGGTGCAGCGATGGAGCACCTCCGGCACGTATGCGCCGCCAAATTCGCCGTAATAGCCTTTTTCGTCTACGTTATAAGTGTTCATTTCTATATATGTTTGTGTATTTGTTTGTCTTTATCTTGCTGTTGTCTTGCACTTATCTCGCTTTCCGTATGGTGTTTATCTTGTTTTTGTTTTTATCTCGCTTTCTGTAGTCGCTATCTTGTCTTCTACAGTTGTTATCTTGCTTTCTACAATTGTTATCTTACTTTCCGCAATTGTTATCTTACTTTTGTGTGCATTTATCTTGTTTTCCGCAACCCTGACGGTGCGTTGTGTTTTGCATCCGTGGCACTTTTTGCTCCGCAACTGTTGTGTTTCCTGGCCCGAAGTGGTTGTTGTCGCGTAAATATTGCACTTTTTTGTTTATGCTCGTTGCATTTCTTGCATTGAAGTGGTTGCTGAGTTGTGATTGTCTCTTGTTCTTACGAAAAAAGACCCCGCCGTGAGTTTCGCGACAGGGTCTTATTTATTTGGTTTC
>CAZQVW010000196.1:0-4194 GCA_964596865.1 uncultured Bacteroidaceae bacterium | reverse complement strand
CCACGTGGTAATAGGGATTACTGCCAATATACACCATTCTTTTGTTGGCCTGCTGCTCCAATTCTTGGCGCGTCAGCTGCGGACGAATGCCATGACGCTTAGCAAAGATGATTTGGACGTCATTAATGTCGGGGAAGGAGAGATTAAAATTGTTTACGCTATAAATAGGATGAGCGGCGGCGGCATTACCCTTGCGGATGTCGGCGGGCAGGACGTAACGGGCGCGCAAAGCATCCTCACTGGCGCGTATATCGCCCAGCAAAGTGTCTATCCCTTGATTTTGAGCGCCATCGCCTACGCCAAATGCGCCATCGCCAGTGCCATTCGCGCCATTTACACTGCCACTCACGCCATTTACACTGCCATTTGCGCCACTACCATTGTTATTTGCGCCATCGTCAGTGCCATTCGCGCCATTACCATTACCCAAATCCGCAGAAGCCACCACATTTCCGGCCTCCGCCACCGTTTTGCCCTTGGTAATCGATGGGCACACCAATCTAATTAGAAACAACACCACCACAATGGCCATAAAAACTAACTGATACCACTGTTTGGGCGTAAAACGTTTTCTCAATTTCATTATAAAATCCCGATTGTCGCGCAAAAATACCGCTTTTCCCTTATAAAATCGCTCACTTTCGCCGCTTTCTTTTTAATTTTGCGTTAATAAACGTGTAAGCATGATTTTATAACAATAAAGCATGATTTTATAACCATAAAGCATGATAGAAAAGGTTTTTGTATTGGAGGAAGTGGCACCGGTAGTCTTCTACGGGCCACAAAACAGTAATATGCGAATGCTCAAGTCGCTGTTTCCAAAATTGCGCTTCCTTGCGCGCAACGACATCATCAAGGTAATGGGCAGCGAGCAGGACATAAACACCTTTTCCGACCTTTTTCAGCAACTTATCGCCCACGCCGCCAAATACAACGCGCTGGCGGAGGAAGACATTATCAACATTCTTAATCATAGTCATACCGGTCACCAGAGCGCAGAGCACGTTATCGTCTACAGCACCACAGGCAAGCCCATCTCTCCCCGTTCTCAAAATCAAGAACACATAGTGGATGCGTTTCGTACCCACGATATGCTTTTTGCCACGGGCCCTGCCGGTACGGGCAAGACCTTCTTAAGTATCGCTCTCGCCGTCCGTGCCCTCAAAAGCAAGGAGATACGCCGCATTATCCTCTCCCGCCCTGCTGTGGAGGCCGGAGAAAAACTCGGATTCCTCCCCGGCGACATGAAAGACAAGATCGACCCCTATCTTCAGCCGCTCTACGACGCGCTGGAGGAGATGATTCCGGCTGCAAAGCTCCAGGAATACATCGATCAGAACATCATCCAGATTGCTCCCCTTGCTTTCATGCGCGGCCGCACCCTCAACGATGCCGTTGTTATCCTTGATGAGGCGCAAAACACCACGCGCTCGCAGATAAAGATGTTTCTCACGCGCATGGGCCACAACACCAAGATGATTATCACCGGCGACACCACCCAAATCGACCTCCCCTCGTCCGCCCGCTCCGGATTAGTGGACGCCCTGCACGTACTTAAAGGCGTGGAGGGCATTGCCTTTGTCTCTATGACCAAGAGCGACATCGTCCGCCACAAGCTCGTTACCCGTATCGTGCAGGCCTACGAAAGGGAGAACAAGATAGAAGCAAAAAAGGCCGCCGCAGCCCCCAAAGAGACTGAAACAACAGCACAAGAAGCCGAAACGAACTTAAAAGAGGCCGAAACAACAGCGCAAGCGCCCGCCACAGACACAACCGGCGCACAATAGAACGCACTTACAAACACAAAAATATCAACTACCAATCAAAATACAATTATGAGTCAAGCATTAACAAAGACCGACTTCCATTTCGCCGGCCAAAAGAGCGTTTACCACGGCAAAGTCCGCGACGTCTACAATTTAGGCGACAAGCTGGTGATGGTGGCCACCGACCGCATCTCCGCTTTCGATGTGATTCTGCCCAAGGGCATCCCATTTAAGGGGCAGGTGCTCAATCAGATTGCGGCCAAATTCCTCGATGCCACCACCGACATTTGTCCTAACTGGAAATTGGCCACTCCCGACCCCATGGTTACCGTGGGAGTATTTTGCCAAGGCTTCCCCTTGGAGATGATTGTGCGCGGCTACCTTTGCGGTAGCGCGTGGAGAGCGTATAAGAGCGGCGTTCGCGAAATTTGCGGCGTGCCCCTGCCCGACGGCATGAAGGAAAACCAAAAGTTCCCCACGCCCATAATCACCCCCACCACCAAAGCAGAGATTGGCGAACACGATGCCGACATCTCCAAAGCCGAGATTTTGGAGCGCGGTCTGGCCACTCCCGAGCAATACGCCACTTTGGAGAAATACACATTGGCCTTATTCCAACGCGGCACAGAGATAGCCGCCAAGAGGGGCCTCATACTGGTGGACACAAAGTATGAATTTGGTCTCCACGGCAATGAAATCTATCTTATGGACGAGATCCACACTCCCGATTCCAGTCGTTATTTCTATTCCGAGGGCTACGAGGAGAAATTCCTCAAAGGCGAGCCTCAGCGCCAGTTGAGCAAGGAGTTTGTGAGGGAATGGCTGATGGACAACGGCTTCCAAGGCAAGCAGGGTCAGCAGGTGCCGGAGATGACGCCCGAGATTGTGGAGAGCATTTCCCGCCGCTACATCGAGCTCTACGAGCATATCACCGGCGAGCCCTTCGTCCCGCAGGAAGACGGCGATGTGGCCGCCCGCATCCAAAAGAACGTAGAATCCTATTTAGGATAAGCGGCACCCTGTCCGCCCTTAAGGAATGCCTATCTTTATAAAAGGAATACCATCCTTTATAAAAAAGCCATTCTTCATATCCTACGAATTTCTTACCCCAAACTTATAATAACAGAAATCCCCGAGTTCCTTGCGGAGCCCGGGGATTTTTTCTTAACTGTAACTTTCTTGTAACTGCAACCAATCGTGGTGTTATTCCATGCTAATGGTAGGAATGTTAGATGTGCTTTACTGAAGTTTACAAGTTAATGAGTAGTTCATTTCGTTGCTCACAGAATTAGTATTTTCATTTGTGCTCATCGGAATGACGCTTTATAATTGCCTTGCGGCGATTATTGGTTAATCAACCTCAATCAACAGTTTTCAAATCCTGATTAGCGTTTAGCCAATCTCAATCTGACGCTGGATTTTGCTTTCGTCTTTAGGAGCGAGCTTAGGCAATTCTATCGAAAGAACACCATCGTTTACCTTAGCGGAGATGTTGTTGCGATCAACATTCTCAGGCAGAGCGAATTTCTGCTCATAGTTGGTGTACGAGAACTCACGTCTCAGATAATGCTCTTTCTTGTCCTCGTCTTTGTGCTCCATTTTGTTCTCAAGTTTGATTTCCAATTCACCATCCTGGTTAACACTGACGCGGCAGTACTCTTTCTTCAAACCAGGAGCGGCTATTTCCATCGTATATTTCTCTGCGTCTTCCTTAACATTCACTGCGGGAGAAGATGCGCTGACACGGCTGGTAATCCAGTTGTTGTCAAAGAAATCATCGAAGAAGTTAGAAATCCAATTAGAATCATTGTTTCTACGTGCAAGTACCATAATTTAATCCTCCTATTTATTAAGTTAATTATTAATTTTCTTTTGGATTGCCGACCCGATGTTTGGAATCTTCTGAAAGCCTTTTGGAGTCTTTCTTCAGACTCACGGGTCTTTTTAATCCTTGCTAAGCTTCTCAACCTTCCGGCTCTTGGTGTTGCCCTGCGGCCTTGTGGTTGTTGGCTTTCGCTTTCGCCCTATATATGTGCAAATGGCGTGCCAGAACTGTGGCATACCACCTATCTATTTGTATATCAGACAACTTGTCAGACTTTTCCGACAATCTGACAGACCTTTCTGCCAATTTTTTCCACACCACTGCCTATTTTCTCTCCACCACTGCCAACTTTTCCAATACCTGTACCAACTTTTTCTTTGCCTGCGCCCACTTTTTCTTTGCCTATGCCTACTTTTTCTCCACCTATACCTACTTTTTCTCCACCTATACCAAATTTTTCTTCACCTGCGCCCACCCTTTCCCCACTTAACTCGATTATTTTCCCACTTCCCGAACATTTCACTCGCGATAAAATTGAAAAATCGCGCGCAAGTTTGCGTTAACAGTACTGTAACATTATCTTAACAGTACTGTTTAGTTATT
>CAZQVW010000195.1:2443-4255 GCA_964596865.1 uncultured Bacteroidaceae bacterium | reverse complement strand
TCTCATCGGTAAGATTGAATGTCCGGGAGTAGTTGCGGTCAACAAGTTCATATTCTACGGCATAGTCCAGCATCAAGTTAAACAGAGACTTGATCTTGTTCTTCATGGATGCGCTGGGATGCTGCTCTTTGACGCGAACCTTCGCTACACCCTCTTCCATGCATCCTTTCACATGACGCGCACGGACATCGATGACTCGCATCTTATAGACAGCCGAACAGTATGCCCATGCAGATGTAACTGCCCGTTTGCTTCCATCGGATTTCAAGCTTGCGAAATAGTCTTCCGACCATCTGTCGTAAAGTTCCTGCACTGTGATACCAGCGTCAAGGTCATAGGGGTTCTTGTTGTACTCGACCAGAGCTGCATAAGCATCATTGTAAGTAGCAAAATAGGACTCCGGTTTGAGCGGCTTACAGATAGGCCGTCCATTCTCCATCTTTCCAACCGTAACCATCGCCCGAAAGGGATTACGAAGGTTGCGGTTTTTTATTTCGCTTATTTGGCCAAATCCATTGGGAAGGCGTCTCCGTTTATTGTTCTTAGCTCTTGGTTTTCGCTTAACTGTCGGCTGCATCGGATAGCCGCAGTGAGGACAGGTTGGCGCTTTATCGCTGACCTGTAATTCACATTCCGGACATTTGACGAGCATGGTTTTATACCTCCCCAGTTGATTTGTCCTTAGTAATCATATATGATAGTGTAGGAGTTGTCAAGTATTCCTACACATTATTTTTGCAAAAAGGAGCGGTCATATATGATTAGTAACGATGTATCAACTTGTCCAAAATGCGGCGGTCAACTGAAATACTATGACCGCGTAGAGCGGATTGTACGGACAAAAGGCAGAAAGACATGGAAGATCCCATTGCGTAGGCTCAGGTGCGACCGCTGCGGCGCTGTTCACAGAGAACTGCCGGAATTGATATTTCCATACAAGCAATACGAGGCCGAAGTCATCATCGGTGTTTTGGAGGGCTTCATCACCTGCGAGACGATGGGCTTTGAAGACTACCCTTGCGAGATGACGATGTTTCGCTGGACGGCGACCATGCGCATTTCCACTTAGGTTGTTTTAACAAAGAGCCGTCGCTAACTTAGAATAGCCGTTGAAAGGAGGTAAACGCCAATGAATGAGCAAGAGTTTCTCCCCGGCTCGGTTCCGGTGTTGGTTACGGCTCGCGTATATGGCAAAGATGCGTCCTGGGTTCGAGCCGGAATTGTGTCCGGTTGGCTCCCCATCGGCAAAGCTACCCGCAATGGCCAGTTGGTCACGAGCATTGAGGAGATGGATTCACGGTTTGGCCGTATCAATTTCTACATCTCCCCGAAACGGCTCTATGAAGAGACCGGATACTTATGGAAAGGAGAACGGCGATGAGCAGAGAAATTCGTCCGGAGCTTTCGGAGAAAAGTCCGTATTGGCTGGACAAACATCGGTACTACGAGTTGAAGCATTTCTGCCTGCAATACCCGATCTGGAAGAAAGCCCATGCCGCGTTGCAAGGCTTGAGCAGTCGCCCGTACATCTTGATTTTTTCGTCAAGAGCGGACAGCTCAACAGTGACCCGACAGCAAGATGCGCTATGTCCCGTCTATTCTTTGCTGACCGTATGGAAATGGTTGAGCAGGCGGCTATCGGAGCAGACCCCGACCTTTACCCTTATATTTTGCGTGGCGTCACGGAGGGGCTGTCTTACAATGCTCTGAAAATGCAGCATGACATTCCCTGCTGCCGAGATGTCTATTACGACTCATACAGACGCTTCTTCTGGATGCTGAGCAAAGTGAGGGAATGACGATGAGGGTTGT
>CAZQVW010000195.1:0-2343 GCA_964596865.1 uncultured Bacteroidaceae bacterium | reverse complement strand
TACAGACGCTTCTTCTGGATGCTGAGCAAAGTGAGGGAATGACGATGAGGGTTGTGAATGTAGCGGTCAAGCAGTTTTATCGTTTTAACTGCCCGAACTGCGGAAGCAAGCTGGAGGCTGACAGCGATGAGCTGGTCGACATCGGCGGAAAAGTCTGTCGGTTCTGGTGTCCGATCTGCCGCGAGGAGCGATATATCGTCTGGAGTTCATTGCGAAAACGAACAGTCTACGAGGATAGCTCCGCAGATTAAGCAAACTCCTTTATGGAAAGGAGTGATCTGTATGAAACTCAAGATCAACACTATCGAAGCAAAAGAAAATGCCAAGATGATTGGTGGCCTAAGCTTAATTATGGCCGGTTTCTTCATTCTGCTGGATGTAACATCCGACAGCGGATATAGGGATTGCGTCAAATATATCGCTTATCACCATCCTAAGGAGTACGCTTCGATAGTTGCGAAATTGAAATCTAAAGAATGTTAGCTTCTTAAAGGGATTGAGCCGTGTAACAGCGGCTCTTTCTTTTTATATTTTCCAGCACGCGGGTGACCGGAACAAATGCTAAATTAGTATCCGGAAAAATGCCCGGGGTGAAAATTCTGAAAAACATTTTGGAGGTATTGCATGGAACTTATCATCGGAATCGTGATTGGCCTGCTCTGTGGAGTGTTCATGGCACGGAAAAAACCTATCGGAAATCTTCGCGTAGATCATTCGGACGGGCAGCCGTATCTGTTTCTTGAGCTTGATACGGATGTCGGCCAGATCATACGAAAAAAGAGCGTCTCTTTGCGGGTCAAGGTCGAAGATTTCCTCCCGCACGAATGACAATCCCTATTATGGAGCCAACTCATAATTGAAAGGAGAATGCAATATGGCAGATATTAAGAAGATGCTGGATGAGGCAATCGAGGAGGAACTTGAAACTCTCGGAAACTTGCCGTCCGACGCCGAGAACAAATCGGAGGTAATCAAAAATCTGGCAGCACTGCACAAACTTCGCATGGATGAGGCCAAGGCTGAGATGGAGGCTGAAGAGAAACGCGAACGGCGGATCATGGACAGTGCCCAGCATGAGACTGATACTCAGGTGAGGAAAGAACAGCAGGAAGCTGAGCTTGCCCTCAAGGAGCGTCAGGCCGATGCTGCGGACGAAGATCGTGACCGCGACGAGCAGTTTAAGCAGCGCCAGCTCAAAGACCTTGCTGCTGACCGCTATGTGAAGATCGGTGTAGCTGCGGCGGAATTGGTATTGCCGCTGATATTCTACGGAGTCTGGATGAAAAAGGGACTGAAGTTCGAGGAAACCGGAACTTACACATCCCAGACATTCAAGAATCTGTTTAACCGCTTTAAGCCGACAAAGAAGAGTTAAGCATCAAGCGTGGAGGTCGTGTGAAAAACACGGTCTCTTCGCTTTTTCGTAGATTTTGCAGGGCGCTTTATGGAGATAACGAAGAGCTCTTTAATATCTCTTACTTAATACGGAGGCGAAAGCTTTCAGATTAACAAGGAGGTAACGAAAGTGCGTAGAAAGGGTAAAAAGGTTATCAAGCCGGCAGGTAGCGAACTGATGGACTACCTGCATAGAGGCTATGCAATCTGCAACAAATGCGGAGCGGTCATGGAGACAAGAGAAGATCCGGATGGTGGATGTGATATTTACACCTGCCCGTCCTGCGGTTGGGAAATCGAGGAATGGGATTACGAATACGAGAGCGGAGATGAAATGGAAATGGCTCTCGATGAAAGAGGTGATGACTACTTGATCTTCCGAAATGACATGCCGCCCGCCGGATGCAAAGCCTGCGGTGGTCCATACCCTTATTGCAAAGCGTCGTGCAAAATGTTCGATGGCTAACGCATAATCAACCGAGGAGAAGTCCCGTAACTGGGGCTTTTCCTTTTATATTTGGAGATGTTATGAGATACCACTACGAAAAACCGCCAATTTACCTTTCTATGTATGGCGAGCTCTATTTATGCGACCATCCGGTCTACGACGCCTGTACCCTGTTCCGAATGAACGACAAGGGTTTAGCAGTCATTCAGCAACGCCACGATTCGGAAACCAAGTGTACCTTTTGGACAGAAGTAGATGCCTGGCTCACGGATGCTTTATATTTGCACCCGAGGTTTAAGAAATACTTTGACAGTCGGGCCGGAATTTGTACGGACGGTCTGTGGCCCACGGTTACGATCCGGCAAATCATGTGGGCACTCAAAATGAAACCACTTCCGAAACAGCGTTGGGAAACAGTGTTTGACCGACGTGATATTTAGCGCTAAATCCGCAGCCCCTATTATGGATACCAATGCCTATGGAAAGGGGTTAGGAGTATG
>CAZQVW010000194.1:0-4399 GCA_964596865.1 uncultured Bacteroidaceae bacterium | reverse complement strand
GGCCCTTACAGTCAAGCCATCGAATCCAACGGTATGGTCTTTGTTTCCGGCCAGCTGCCCATCAACCCCGAGACTGGCACTTTTGACGGCGAGGACATCTCCACCCTCACCCGCCGCTCGCTGCTCAATATCCAATCCATCTTGGAGGCAGCGGGATTAAAGATGGAAAACATCGTGAAGACCACCGTCATGCTATCCGATATGGACGACTTTGCCAAGATGAATGAGGTCTACGCGTCTTTCTTTTCGTCTGCTGCGCCAGCCCCTGCGCGTTCTGCATTTGCCGTAAAGACATTGCCCAAGGGCGCGAAAGTGGAAATTGAATGTATCGCGGTGAGGTAATCTTCCATCTCCTGCTACGCCTTTCGTAGGCCCTACTTTTTGTTACCCCTCTTTCAATTTCCCAACCATATTTGTAATTCTCGGAACCTTTCCTTATGATAAAGCACTCCCATTTCTCGGCTCTGTTTTTGCCTCTTCTCCTTTCTTTACTGACAATCTCACCGGCTTTCGGCCAGCAGCACTTTGTGTTTCGCGTGGGCGGCGGTATCGCCTCAAACTATGGCGGTAGCACGCACAACGTGGGCGCGTTTAACATCGGCCTGGGCTACGAATACGAGCTGGATCAAAAGTGGTCGGTGGAGCCCAGCGTTCTCTTTTTCTCAAAGGGCTGGAAGGAGCGGACAAAGACAGTGCCTGCCCGCGATGATAGCGGCAATCCCGTCTATGATGAAGAGGGGCACCAAGTATTTGGCAAGATGGGCACAAAGAGTTATGCCTATTATATTGAGGTGCCCGTGGTGGTGAACTATTATATCCGCTTGTCCTCGCCCCATTATCTCAATCTCACTGCCGGCCCTTACGCTGCCATCGGCGTGGGAGGAAATACCGAGACTTTCGGCGACACCGACCGCCAGGGAGCCCAGCGCTTATACTATAAGAAAAAGACATTCGATTTAGACGGCGTCCACCGTTTTGATGCCGGTCTCACCGTGGGCGTGGGTTACGAATACGACCGCCGTATCAACCTCAGTCTTAACGCCGACCTCGGCATGCTCAACGTGAGCGCCACCGGAGGGAAAAACCACAGTCTGTTTTTCGCTTTTGCCTACCGGTTGTAAGCTGTTTCTGCGGCCTTTTGCCCCGGAAACGGAATCTTTTGAAGTACCCCCATTTTGATGAAAGAATTTAATCAGCACATTCTCAGCAACGGTCTGAAGATCATCCACGAACCATCGCCCACCAACGTGGTTTATTGCGGCATCATAGTAAACGCCGGCACCCGCGATGAGGAAGAGGACGACCGTGGAATGGCGCATTTTTGCGAGCACATGACTTTTAAGGGCACTTCCCATCGCCGTTCGTGGCAGATACGCAACTGTCTGGAGCGCGTGGGAGGTGATCTCAACGCCTTCACCAACAAGGAAATCACCGTATATTACGCCACCGTCCAGCGCGAAGACTTCCCTCGCGCCGCCGGCCTGCTGAGCGACATCGTTTTCCACAGCATCTACCCCCAGCCGGAAATAGATAAGGAGGTGGAGGTAATCATCGACGAGATAGATAGTTATAACGATTCGCCCGCAGAATTGATTTACGATGAATTTGAGGAAATGCTATTTCGCGGTCATCCTTTGGGCCGCAATATCTTGGGCAATGCCGACACGCTACGCCGCTATCAAACGGCAGACGCCCTGCGTTTCACCCATCGTTATTATGTTCCCCAAAACTGCACATTCTATGTACTGGGACAGGTGGATTTCCACAAGGTGGTGAGGCTATTGGAGCGCGATACGCCCCCGCTTTCAGTCCTGCCCGCCTCTTTCCCCGCCTCCACGCCCTCGTCAATCGGTGCGCCCTCGTTAATGGCAGGCTTAGCTCCCACAGATGCTGACATCGCCCTACCTCCCTATCAGAAAGAAGAGAGAGTTTGCGACCGCGACACCCATCAAGCCCACGTCTTGATAGGCAATAGGGGCTGCTCCATCACCAGTCCAAACCGCACGGCCCTCTTTCTGCTCAATAATATTCTGGGTGGCCCGGGGATGAACTCGCTTCTCAATGTGTCGCTCCGCGAGAAGCGCGGACTGGTCTATACGGTGGAGAGCACATCCTTTTCTTATAAGGACACGGGTGTTTGGAGCGTTTATTTCGGTTGCGACGAAAGTAAGGTAGACCATTGTCGCCGCTTGGTGAGCCGCGAACTGCAGCGCCTGTGCGAACAGCCTATGAGCGAGCGAGTGCTCTCTATGGCTAAAAAGCAGCTCATTGGTCAGATTCTTATTGCGGGCGACAATTTTGAGAGCTACGCACTGGCCATGGGCAAGGTGTTCGCCCTCCAAAACGCCCATCGCGACGTGGGCGCCATCTGTGCAGCCATTCACGCCCTCACCCCCGACGACCTCCTGCGCGTGGCCCGCGAGGTGATGAATCCCGCTAACCTTACCACCCTTATTTATCGATAGCCGCCATCTTTGCGCCTTAAGCCCACGCCTTAAAATCCTTATAATCATATTTTTCTTCTCACCATGAGCAAACTGGTTAAACTCTATGCCGCGGCCATCAACGGATTAAAGGCCATTCCTGTGGAAGTGGAGGTAGACACCTCCGGGGGTTTGCGCTCCACCATCGTGGGTCTGCCCGACAATGCCGTCAAGGAAAGTCTGGAAAGGATTTCCTCCGCCATCCACAACACCATTGGCAAGATACCTCCGCTCAAATTCACGATCAACATGGCTCCGGCCGACCTGCGCAAGGAAGGTTCCGCCTACGACCTGCCCATAACCGTGGGCATACTGGCCGTTGCCGGATATATCAACAATTCCGCGCTGAACCGATACATGCTTTTGGGCGAACTGGGCCTTGACGGTACGCTCCGCCCCATCCACGGTGCTTTGCCGATAGCCATAGAAGCGCGCAGTATGCAGTTGCAGGGGTTGATTGTGCCATTCCAGAATGTGAGGGAGGCTGCCGTGGTGAACAAGTTGCCTGTTTACGGCGCCCACACCCTGCAGGAGGTGATAGATTTGCTCAACGGTCGCCCTTCGCTCCAGCCCACCATCATTGATACGCGCGCTGAGTTTGAAAAACACCAGTCGGTATTCGACAATGACTTTCAGGACGTGAAAGGGCAGGAGAGCGTGAAGCGCGCCTTGGAGGTGGCCGCCGCGGGAGGCCACAACCTGATTATGGTGGGCAGCCCGGGTTGCGGCAAATCCATGATGGCCAAACGGTTGCCATCGATTCTGCCGCCGCTCACGCTGCAGGAGAGTCTTGAGACCACCCAGATTTATTCCGTGGCGGGCAAAATCAGCAGTGAGACCTCGCTCATTGCGCAGCGCCCCTTTCGCGCTCCCCATCATACCATCTCCGACATCGCCCTCATCGGGGGCGGCACCATCTTTCAGCCCGGAGAAATCAGTCTGGCCCACAATGGCGTGCTCTTTTTGGATGAACTGCCCGAATTTTCCAAAAATGTCTTAGAAACCTTGCGCCAACCCATAGAAGACCGCCACATCACCATCTCCCGAGCCAAATATAGCGTAGACATCCCGTGCTCTTTCATGCTTGTGGCCAGTATGAACCCCTGTCCGTGCGGCTATTACAATCATCCCACCCACGCGTGCACTTGCAGCCCGGGACAGATTCAGCGCTATATGAGCAAGATTTCGGGCCCCTTGCTGGATCGCATCGACATACAGGTGGAGGTTACGCCCGTACCCTTTAACGACCTCAACCAAGCGCCTGTGGGCGAGAGCAGTGCCACCATACGCCAGCGTGTGGTTGAGGCCAGGCAGATTCAGGCCCATCGCTTCCACGAATTTAAGGGCATCCATTGCAATGCGCAAATGAGTGCGCGCTTATTACGCCAGTTTGCGCAGCCCGAGCCCGATGCCGCGCAGCGATTGCAAGTGGCCATGGAGCGATACGACCTGTCCGCCCGCGCCTACGACCGCATTCTTAAGGTGGCGCGCACCATTGCCGACCTCGATCATTCGCCCACCATCCGTTTGCCCCATATCAATGAGGCCATCGGCTATCGCAACCTCGACCGTTCCACGTGGGGAGAATGATTTTATCGGCATAATTTGTCTTATTAAGAACATAATTTATTTCGTTAAGAAAGGGAAAGAAGAAATCGCCGCATACGGTGCGGGGATGCAATAATCGTAACCATTTGTTTAGGCATTAGTGACAGATTAGTCGCAAAGCGGCGTGTCCGAGCCACCAGTCACGCTGCTTTGCGGCTAATTTGCCCGTGCTGTCTCAATCATAACGAGATTATTTTCCCTGCTGCCCCCTATTTTTCCCCACTTGCGACGAGAAAACCCCGTGATAGTTTGTAAAAATCCCGCGATAGTTTGCGTTAACAGTACTGTAACATTATCTTAACAGTACT